>CAYSXF010000017.1:0-14340 GCA_964434815.1 uncultured Lentisphaeraceae bacterium | reverse complement strand
CACCTCTCTATTCGTCGGCAGCGTCAGATGTGTATAAGAGACAGCTGCAGCAGGGGGCGCTTTCATCTCGGCACGTTTGCGTAATCCGGCGGACGAGGTTGCGGCCGCGCAGGGCAAGGGTGGCAGCGACATGGTGGCTGGCATTTTCGCCATCGTCGCGACTGTTCTGATGGCGGTCATCACGGCGCTGCTGTATTTCAACTGGGACGCGATTAAATCAGCCTGACGCCGGGAAACGGGGGTCGGCCTTGATTGCGCACATGCGCAGATGGCTCTGGCGTCTGCAGGGATTCTTCTTATGGGCACCCGCCGCGCGTGCGCTGGCGCTGGCGTGCTTTCTTGTTTTTCTGGTGCAGCAGGTTGTCTCGCAGGTCGAGTTCGCATACGGGTACTCCTACGGACAGGTGCTTGTTTCATGCTTCGGCCTGAACTGGCCGCTTCTTAGCCACGGATTCTTCTGGCAGCCCGTCACCTACCTGTTTCTGCATGCGAGCTGGCTGCATCTCGGCTTCAACATGCTGACCGTCTTGCTCTTCGGCTCCGGAGTCGAGATGGAGGTCGGGAGCCGGCGTTTCTGGCGCATTTTCCTCGGTGGCGGCGTGCTGGCCGGGCTGGGCTGGTTCGCGGTTGCGTATGCGCTTTCATTTTTGCCTCCGTTCGAGAACCTGACGCACTGGATGCCGCTGGCTGTGCGCAACGGGCTGGGTGCGGGCGTGAGCGCCGGCAAGCCGTGGGACGCCGGGCTGTTGATCGGCGCGTCGGGCGGCGTGTTCGCGCTGATCGGCACATACGCCGCGCTGTTTCCGAACCGGATGGTTTACGTGTTGCTGGTGTTTGTTCCCGTGAAGCTGAAGGCGCGCACTCTGGCCTTGTTGCTTGTGGGGCTGGACGTGGCGGCCGCCGTATTCGTCCAGTCTCAGGTCGCCGATGCGGCCCATTTGAGCGGCTGTCTGGCGGGATATCTGTATGGGAAGCGGCTGCGGCGGCTCGGCGTGGCCGGAGAAGAGTAGGACAACGAAACCTTGGAGACAGCGAGGATGAACGTTCGAGATGTGATGCACGACCCGCGCGCTGTGGCGGCTGTGGCTGCTGCGCTGGCGGAGGATCTCGGTCCGGGTGACGCCACGACGCTGGCGCTGGTTGATCCGCGCGTGGTGGCGACCGGCGAGGTGATCGCACGCGAGGCGTGCCGGGTGGCCGGCGCCTCGGTGGGCAAAAAGGTGCTTGAGCTGGTCGACTCCTCTCTGGCCGTCGAGATCGTGACGCCGGACGGAAGCGATGTGGCTAAGGGCGGGACAATCCTGACGGTCTGCGGCAAGGCCGCTTCGATTTTGGTCGCCGAGCGCACGGCGCTCAACTTCATGCAGCGCATGTGCGGCATCGCCACGCTGACCAGCCGTTTCGTCGAGGCGACCCGCGAGTACGGCACGCTGATCCTGGACACCCGCAAGACCACGCCGAACCTGCGCCTGTTCGAAAAAAACGCCGTGCTGTGCGGCGGCGGCACCAACCACCGCTTCGGGCTGTTCGACCGCGTGCTGATCAAGGATAACCACCGGCGCTTGTGGCAGGCCGGCGACCCCGACCGTCTGGATCTGGCCGTGGCTGCCGCGCGCAAAGCCTTCCCCCAGCTTGAAGTCGAGGTCGAAGTCGAAAGCCTCGCGGAGTGCGGGAGCGCGCTGCGGGGCAAACCAGAGTGGATCATGCTCGACAACATGGGCTGCGATCTGATGCGCGAATGCGTCGCGCTGTGCAAAGGGATTTCGAAGACCGAGGCATCGGGAGGCATCACGCTCGAACGGGCGCGCGAAGTGGCCGCCACAGGCGTGGACGCGATTTCGCTCGGCTGCCTCACGCACTCGGCCAAGGCCGTGGATCTGTCACTCGAATGGAGCGTTGTGTAACTCATGCGCTGCGTGGTCATTGATGTCGGTAACACGTCGACGGGCATCGGCCTGTCCGACAGCGGGAAAATTTCGCGCGTGACGCATCTCAAGGGCGGCATCGCGAAACAGCCTGACGCGTGCGCGGAGGCGGTCCGCAAAGCCGCGCGCGGCACGGTGAACGGGGCGGTCCTGGGTTCGGTCGTGCCGCGCGTGAACGCCGCGTGGAAAAGGCTGATCAGCGACGAGCTGGGATGTGACCTGCTGGTGGTCAAGGCTGGCCTGCCGATGGCGGTGTCGGTGGACTATCCCGAGCCCGCGTCGATCGGCGCGGACCGCTTGGCGGACGCGTGCGGCGGGGTGCTGCGCTACGGAGCGCCATTGATTGTGGCGGATTTCGGCACAGCCCTCACCTTCGATGTCGTGACGGTCGACCTCCGCTACGTGGGAGGCGTGATCACGCCCGGCCTGCCGCTGATGACCGATTACCTATATGAGCGCACGGCGCTGCTGCCGCGCGTGGAGCTTGAGGGGCCCTGCCCGAAATTGGGGCGCAGCACGATGCAGGCGATGCGCATCGGCGCGCAGATCGGCTACCGCGGCATCGTGCGCGAGATTGTGAACTATTTGCAGGCGTCGATGAAATGCGAGTTCAAGCTGGTCGCGACAGGCGGCTACGCGGGCTGGGCGCTCAAGGAGGCAGGCATGCCGTTCGTCATCGATCAGGAATTGACGCTGTTCGGGCTCGGATGCATTTTTGAAAGCGTAATTAAGGAAGGCTGTTAGATGAATCCGACACTGGTGATTTTGGCTGCGGGCATGGGCAGCCGCTACGGCGGGTTGAAGCAGGTGGACCCCGTGGGGCCTTCCGGCGAGACGATCATGGACTACTCGGTATTCGACGCCGTGCGCGCGGGTTTCAACCGCGTCGTGTTCGTGATCCGCCGCGATTTTGAGGAGGTGTTCCGCACGACGATCGGCGCGAAATATGCGGGCGTCGTCGCAGTCGATTACGCTTTTCAGGCGACAGACGACCTGCCGCCAGGGTTCACGGTTCCGGCGGACCGCGCGAAGCCCTGGGGCACCGCTCACGCGATCCGCGCGGCGCGGCACGCGGTGAACGCGCCGTTCGCAGCGATCAACGCCGACGACTTCTATGGGCGCGACGCGTTTCAGCGGCTGGCCGTTTTTCTGACGCGTGAGCCCGTATCCACTGCGGTGCGGCCGCGGTTCGCGATGGTCGGCTACCGCTTGGATCAGACCCTGTCCGACAACGGTAGCGTGGCGCGCGGCGTGTGCAAGGTCGGCGCGGACGGGCTGCTCGTGACGGTGACCGAGATGACCAAACTTGTGCGCGTTCCCGGCGGCGCTGAGAACCGCGAGCATCCGGAACAGCCGCTTGTTCTCACGGGTGCGGAGCGGGTGTCGATGAATCTGTGGGGCTTCACTCCTGAGCTTTTCGGCGCGCTGGAGGCCCGCTTCCCCGAATGGCTGAAAGCCCACGCGGCGAACCCGAAGGCCGAGTGGTACATTCCGTTCGTCGTGGACGAGATGGTCGGAGAGGGGACGGCGGAGGTCGAGGTGCTGCCGACCGAGAGCTCCTGGTTCGGCGTGACCTACCGCGAAGATAAGCCGCTGGTGGTCGCGGCGGTGCAGGCACTGGTCGACGCCGGCGAGTATCCTGCCAAACTTTGGTGATACGGTGCGGAGTTATAAATGCTCCTCCATCCTTCAGAGCTTGTGGGCAAAGTCGCGGATTGGTTCTATCCCCGCGTCTGTCCCGGCTGTGGCGAGATCTCCGACCGTCCCGGACGCCATCTGTGCTGGGACTGCTATGGGCGCTTGGAGCTGCACACACAGGCGCATTGCAGTGTGTGCGGTCATCCGGCTGAGGGCGGAGTGGCGCATGCCTTCGTGTGTGGCGTCTGTAAAAGCGCAAAACCCGCGTTCGACCGGGCGCGGTCTGCCGGGCGCTTCGCCGGCGTGCTGCGCGAGCAGATCCACCAATTCAAGTATGGCAACGCCCTGTGGCTGAGGAACGATCTGGTCGATCTACTGCACGGATGCCTGCTGGCGCATTTTTCGCCTGAGACGGTCGATGCTGTTTTGCCGGTGCCGCTGCACCCGGTGAGGCAGCGCGAGCGCTCCTATAATCAGGCCGCGTTGCTATCTCAGGAGTTGGCGAGGCGCATTGATCGGCGGTTCGACGGTCGGTCCCTGGTGCGGACGCGCAAGACGGAAACCCAGACGCTTTTCGATGCCGCGCACCGCCGCATGAATATCCTGGGCGCTTTCGAGGTCGCCCGCCCCGAGTGGGTCGCCCGGCGCTGCATCCTGCTGGTCGATGATGTCATGACAACGGGTGCGACGCTCAACGAGTGCGCCCGCATGCTCAAAAAAGCCGGTGCGCGCAGCGTGTGGGCGCTGACGGTCGGACGCGGATAACCGGATGTTCCGTGGCCATGGGCGGCCTTGACTTTCGCGAAGTCGGTTGGTATAACGGCGGCCGAACGAGTCCACGTTTTCCATTTATTCTATGGTTTGAGAACAGCATACGACGATGAGTCGAAGGAGCATCAGATGAAGTTCGAGTTGAAGCCGAATTGCAAATACGCCCTGTTGGTTCCGACGAGCATGGGGATCCGCATCACGCCGGTCAACGGGCAGCCGGTCCACCGCGGCGGCGCGTTCATGATGGAGGCCACCAGCGCCGAGACGAACGTGGCCAGCGTGGCCTCCTATTTGGGCCTGCCGGTCAAGGTCCTGACGACGTTCGTGAAGGGCAGCCCGATCGCGCAGCTCATCAAAGACAACCTGAGCAGCCGCCACATGGATTACGAGGGTGTCGAGGTCGCGCAGGGCGGACCGTGGGGATACCGCCACCAGATCAACATCGCGGACAGCGGTTTCGGTTCGCGCGGGCCCCGCGTGTGGAACGACCGCGCCGGTGAAGTCGGCCGTACGCTGAACGTCAAGGATTTCGATCTGGACCGTATCTTCGGCAAAGAGGGTGTGCAGATCGTCCACCTGTCGGGCCTGATCGGCGCGCTGTCGCCCGAAACCAGCAAGTTCTGCCTGGAACTGGCGCGGGCCGCGAAGAAGCATGGCACCAAGATCTCGTTCGACTTGAACTATCGCGCCTCCTTCTGGAAAGGCCGCGAGAAAGAGCTCTCCGCGATTTTTGCAGAGATCGCCGGCCTCGCCGATATCCTCGTGGGCAACGAAGAGGACTTCCAGCTCTGCCTCGGCGTCAAGGGCCCGGAAGCGGGCGGCAAGGACATCAAGGCCAAGATCGAAGGCTTCAAGGGCATGATCAAGCGCGTCAAGAAGGCTTTCCCCAATGCCCAGACTTACGGCACGACGCTCCGCGAGGTGGAGGATTCGAACAACCACCTGTGGGGCGCGCTGATGATGGCAGGCAAGGAGTGGTTCGTGGTCGAGCCGCGCCACATCACGGTCATGGACCGCATCGGCGGAGGCGACGGTTTCGTGGGCGGCATGCTCTACGCGATCCTCAAGGGCTGGGAGCCGGAGAAGTGGATCCAGTTCGGCTGGGCGAGCGGCGCGCTGGCCACGACCATGCTGGTCGACTACGCCCTGCCTGCTGACGAGGATCAGGTCTGGAGCGTCTGGAAGGGCAACGCCCGCGTGCAGCGGTAAGCGGGAGGAGACGCTCAACGCTTAAGTGTCAGGTATCAACACGTGCGTTGAGCGTTTAGAACACGGGACGGAAGGTAACTCGTGAAAACGGTTTCGACGAAACAGCGGAATGAATTCGTGGCCGCATGCCATGAGGCAGAATCGCGCGGGCTGTTGCGGTGCAGCAGCGGCAATTTGTCATGGCGCGTGGGCGACGGGCGCATGCTCGTGACGCGGACGCGCAGCTGGCTGGGGAGGCTGACCGCGGACGATATCGCGGTCTGCTCGATTGAGGACGGAGCTTCGCTCAACGGCGTGAAGCCGACGGTGGAGGTGCGTTTCCATGCGGGCATTCTGCGGGCGCGGCCCGAAGTGAACGTGGTGCTGCACTACCAGTCGCCCTGCGCCACCGCGCTGGCGTGCCAGAAGCGGAAAGGGATCAGCTACGCGGTGATTCCCGAAATCCCGTTCTATATCGGGCCGGTCGGGCAGGTCCCATATCTGCCGCCGGGATCGACCGAACTCGCGGATGCGGTGACTGAGGTGATGGTTAAGCACGACCTGGCGATCATGGCGAATCACGGCCAGGTCACGGTGGCACAGGATTTCGATCACGCCGTCCAGAACGCCGAGTTCTTCGAGCTGGCGTGCCAGATCATCCTTGCGTCCGGGCGCGCCTTGCGGCCGCTGTCCGCGAAAGCCGTGAGGCACCTGATGGTGATGCGGGAGCGGCAGGGCGGGGCGGGGGCGTAAAAGGAAAGATAGCGATATGCCAGGGAAACCGGGTTTTTGTTTGGCGCTGATGTCGATCGGCGCGTTGGTGGGAGCGGGCGTGCTGGCGGCGGAGATTCCGGATGTGCCGGCGTTCGGCGCGAACGCGCGAATTCTGTTCCAGGGCGATTCGATCACCGACGGCAACCGCGGGCGGAGCGCGGACCCCAACCACATTCTCGGGCACGGGTACTGCTTCATCATTGCGGCGAAATACGGGGCGCAGGTTCCGGAGCGCAAGCTGACCTTCATGAACCGGGGCGTCAGCGGCAACACCGTCTCGAACTTGCAGGCGCGCTGGCAGAAGGACACGCTGGAACTCGCGCCGGACGTGCTCAGCATGCTGATCGGGATCAACGACAGCGCCAAGGTGCCGCTGGACCAGTACGAGCAGATCTACGACAGGCTGCTTGCGGAGACCAAGGCCGCGCTTCCGAACATCAAATTCGTGCTCTGCGAGCCTTTCTATCTGCCGAAGGGCGGACACCGGGACGGCGACGCGCGGGATCAGGACGTGAAGAAGCGTCAGGCGATTGTCGCGAAGCTGGCAGAGAAGCATCACGCGGCCCTGGTGCGGCTGCAGCGCGTCTTCGACGAAGCCTGCCAGCGCGCGCCCGCCGAATACTGGGTCTGGGACGGCGTACACCCGACCTATTCCGGCCACCAGCTTGTTGCGGACGAATGGGTCAGAGCGGTCAGTCAATATTACAGATAATAATCCCTATTTTTCGTTTACTATTACAACTTATAGTAAGCCCGTCGCGTCAAATGAAAACGACATCGCCATGAGTTAAATGGGGCGGGTAACGGATTGACTGCGCGGGTCATTTAAGATAAAATCCTCTTCATTTTCGAAGCCATGGGTGTGTGGCACGAACTGTCGTAAAACAACGAAAAAGAAGTGGTGTATATGTTCAATACACGTGTGTCGGTTACGGCCTTAGTCGTGACAGCGTTCGCGCTGTTCGGTGGTGTAGTGGCTCAGGCGGCAAACGGAACATGGAACAGCACGGGAGCTGGCTCCAACGCCTTTTGGACAAACAGTCTCAACTGGAGCGCGTCGCCCTATCCGAGCGGCACCGATACGGCAACCCTCAACAATAGCGGCAACGGCCAGACGGTGATCGACGTCACTGGGCTCGTGAGCGTCGCGAACATCACGTTCGACACGGCGAGCGCCGCGGCTTACACCCTCGGCACCGGTGCCGCCAACAGCCAGCCGCTTGTTATGGGCGACGGCGGCGTCTTCCGCATGAACAGCACGGTCGCCACAGGCCAGACCATCAACGCAGCCATCCAGTTGGGCCCGAACACGACCAGCGCGAGTTACTCGTTCCGCAACGATACCGCCGGACAGACGCTCACCTTGAATAAAATCGCCGGCACCACAGGCGGCACCAAGACGGTCACCTTCGACGGCAGCGGCCCCATTTCCGTCCTCGGCAACCTCGACAGGAGCGGCAGCACGCTCAACGTCACTGTGAACTCGACAGGCACGCTGACCCTCGCGGGCAGCAGCAACCCGCTCACGTTGCTCCAGATCAACGGCTCGAACAGCGTCATCAACCTCGCCGCCGGCACGACGACGTCCATCAACGACGGCGGCGGCAGCGGCATCATGTCGGCCCAGAACTGCACCATCAACGGCCCTGGTGTCCTCTCCCTGAGCACGGCGGGCGGCGAGAACTATGCGGACAACGGCGCGGCTGCCGGGACGACGCTGACGATCAACGCCAAGCTCACGGGCGCCACCGGCTTCGAGTTTTGGCACAGCACGTACACCGGCACGATTGTGCTGGCCGGCACGAACGACTTCACCCAGAACGTCATCATGAACGTGCTGGGCACCATCAGTTGCTCCGTCATCAACAACAAGGGTGTCGCCGGCAATCTCGGGGCGGGAACATCCTTCATTTATGGTACGGGAGTCAACGCGCGGCTGCTCTATACCGGCACCGGTGAGACGACTGACCGCATACTCGACATCCGCAACAACGGGATTCTTGAAATGGCGGGAACCGGCAACCTGAAATTCACCACGCCTGTGACCGTCACCTCAGGGGCCAAAACGCTGACCCTGCAAGGCTCCACTGCGGGCACCGGCGAATTCGGCGGAGCCTTGAGAAACGACTCGGGCACGCTTGGTCTCACCAAAGCCGGCACCGGCACCTGGACTCTTTCCACGACAAACACGTACACCGGCGCAACCGCCGTGAACGGCGGCACGCTCGCCCTCACCGGCGCGAACGGCGCGATCACCGCCTCAGCCGGCATCACGCTCGCCAACGGCGCCACGCTGGCTCTGATCAACGCGGTTGGCACCAACAATGCGGACCGCATCGGAAACGCCGTCCCTGTCACGCTCAACGGCGGCACGCTCAGCATCTCCAGCAGCGGCGGCGCGGTGAACACTAGCGAGACCATCGGCTCGCTCGTCATCGGACTGAACTCCAACACGGTCGCCGTGGCTCAGGCCGCAAGCGGCCAGACCTCAACGCTGCAGTTGTCCGCCTTCAGCCGCGCCGGAGCGGGCACCGTCGACTTCAGCGGCACGGGCATCGGGGAGAGCGACCGCAACCGGATCTTCATCACCGGCCAGGCGGATGGACCTCTCGGCCCTTGGGCCACGGTCAACGGCACCAGCTACGCCGCCTACAGCAGCACGCTCGGCATCTACGCCACAACCGCTGCCGCCACTAACATCGCCGCCCGAGGCCCCAGCTCGGTCATTCCCGACGACGCCACCGCCGCCGTACACATCACGACGGCAGGCACCTCTGGCCCGATCACGCTCGCTGGCGCAACGGTGGACAGCGCGTTCAGCCTGCAGCAGGACACCGCCACCGACGCCACCGTGTCCACCCTGGGCAAGACCCTGAAAACCCTGCAACTGCAAGTCAGCTCCGGGCAGGCGAACCTGACCGTCGGCGAGGCCCAAGGCGACGGCGCTGTTTCAGCTCTGACGCCGGCAGGCAACCTGACGCTGGGCAACGACGACGCCACCTCGGTGCTGACCGTCAACGCCGCGATCACCAACAACACCTCCGCTTCCTCCGTGTCCAAGACGGGTGTCGGCAAAGTCCTTCTCACCGGACCGCTCGGCTACACCGGAACAACCGGCCTTGGCGGCGGCACGCTGGCCTTCGGCGGCAGCCTGACCCAAACGCTCGCCTCCGTCATCAGCGGCTCCGGTGCGCTGTCCAAGGAAGGCTCGGGCAAGCTGACTCTCTCGGGCGCGAACACCTACACGGGGCTGACGGTCATCAGCTCTGGCATCCTGCTGGCCCAGAACAGCGCCGCGCTCGGCACCGCCGACTCCGGCACGGTCATCACCAACGGCGGCACGCTGGATTTGGGCGGCACACTGGGCGCACAGGCGCTGAACCTGAACGCCGAGCAGATCACGGTCAGCGGGGCCGGCGTCAACGGCCGCGGCGCGATCATCAACTCGTCCAACACCTCGCAGTATAACGCGCTCCGCCTCGTGACGCTCGCGGGGAACACGACCTTCGGCGGCGAGCAGAGCGGCGCGCGCTGGGATATCCGCAACGCCAGCGGAAACGCCATCTTCAGCATGAACGGGTTCACCGTCACCAAGGTCGGAACCAATCAAGTCGGCCTCACCAATGTCGCTGTCACGAATGGCGCTGGCAACATCGATATCAAAGAAGGCAACTTCACCATGGAGGTGGCCACCACGCTGGGCGGCAGCTCGAACAACCTCATGTCCGTGCGGGGAGGCGCCACGTTCGACACCTACCAGTTATCCACGCCCGTCGTCTGGAGTCTCTCGATGGACGATAACTCGCGCTTCTACGCGCGCTCGGGCAACGCCACCAACCAGAACATCTGGAGCGGCCCAGTCGCCCTCAACGGTCGGGCGGTCTTCGACGGAGCCAATCCATCCATCGAGGTCCTTAGCGGCAACATATCCGGAACCGGTTCCGTCGTCAAGATCGGTACTGGCTCTGTCACCTACTTCACTAGCTCGAACAACACCTACAGCGGAACGACCACGATCAGCAACGGACTGCTTTACGCCAAGTATCCCGGCTCGCTGCCGGGATACGCATCAGGCAAGCTCGCCGTGCTCAGCGGTGGAGCGGTCACCCTCCCGACGGGCGACGGCGTCACTGGATGGAGCATAGCCCAGATCAAATCGTTGCTCGACACCTCTTCCTTCACCGCCCCCGACGCGGTGCTCGGCCTCGAGACGTCCGCGAACCTCGACTACCCGTACCCCTTCCCGGCGGTTCTGGGGCTGACCAAGCAGGGTAGCGGCGTTCTGAACGTTTCCGACAACCAGTCGATCGTCAGCCAGATCAAGGTCAACGGCGGCGAACTGGTCTTGGACAACATGACCATCAATGCCACGAACGTGGCGAGCACGGTGGGCGACGCGGCTACCGACTACGGTAAGTTGACCCTCAGCAACGCGGTCTGGTACTCGATCCTCCCGGCATCCGGAATCTTCTGCCCCCTGCTGTCAATCGGTAACAGCGGCAAGGGCGTGCTCGTCGTGCAGGGCAACACCGCGCTCACCAACCGGCTTATGCTCGGCAGCAACGCAGGCGCTCTCGGCGCGGTCTACCAGCAGAACGGCAACATCGTGAACTGGGGCGGGACCGGTTATGACGGGCGTATCGGCCTGTACGGCTACGGCTACTACGAGCTGAACGGCGGTTTCCTGTTGCACAAGGGCTGGACCCAGATCGGCTACGGTCTCTCGGGCGTCGGCATTTTCAAGGTCAGCGGAGGCACCTTCACCCAGACATCGGACTTTGGAGGCGACCTGGGCCTCAGCCGTGGCGGCACAGGCGTCGTCTACGTGACGGCCGGCACCTTCAACGCTCTCCAGGAGCTTTGGGTCGGAGATGCCAACGATAACTCGGCGACCAAAGGCTTCGCCGATTTCACTGTGGCTGGAGGCAAGGCGACGATTACAGGTTCCGTCAAAATGGCCGACCGCACCAACATGACGGCGGTCGTCAACCTCAACGGCGGCGTGCTGGAGGCCAGCCAAATTTACCGCGCTGTCCGCTCTGGCTCGTCTGCGACGGTCGGCTTCAACGGCGGCACCTTCCGCGCCCGCACATCAGGCGCACTGTTCGGCACGGGCACGGCGGCGCCCGATTCGGTCAGCATCTATGCCGGCGGTGCGATCTTCGATACCACCAACTACGACGTGAGCGTGTCGGTCCCTCTGCTCGCGCCCACTGGCAGCGGCATCTCCAGCATTCCCATCACGGCGAGCACCGGCTTCATGGGGCCTCCTTTCGTCACCCTCTCCGGCGGCGGAGGTACGGGGGCAACCGCGATCGCGCAATTTAATTCCGCGAATGGCACGGTCAGCGGCGTGCTCGTCACCTGCCCTGGGTTCGGCTACACCACCAACCCGGTCGCGACCTTCTCCGGCGGCGGAACCAACTTCATCCCGGCCGTTTCCAACGCCATTGTGCGCACGGCCAACGTCAGCGGCGGCCTGACCAAGCTAGGCTCCGCCTCGCTGACGCTGTATGCCACCAACACCTATGCGGGCGCCACCACGGTCAGCAACGGCATCCTGCGTCTGGGTGTGGCCAAGGCGCTGCCCACGGGCACAGACGTCAACGTGATGGGCGGCACGCTGGACATGGGCGGCTTCAACCTGACCAACGGCAACGTGAAAACCAGCGGCGGTTCGATCATCAACGGCTCGCTGACCAGCGGCAGCTTCAACAAGAGCGGTAACGGCACGCTCTCGCTTTCAGCGCAGCTTTCCTCTTCGAATCCGCTCGTGATCGGCGGCGGGACCCTTCGGATGCAGCCCGCGTCACCCGGCCTGTACGAGGGGGTTTACTCCAATAATTTTGACACGGTGGATCCCAATCCCAACACGAGCGTCCGCCTGACCACGCGCGCAGCGAACGGCAGTTGGGGTACCAGCGGCGCCTCGGGCGGGATTTGGGCTGACAACGAAACCTATATCTACAGCGGATACCTTTGGAACCGGGCCACGACCAACGCCAACTGGACCTTCGCCGAGAACTTCGACGACTCGGTCCTGCTCAAGATCGATGGCAACACAGTGCTCAACAACGGCACCTGGAACGTCCCGACCATTGGCACCTACAACCTGACACCCGGCGCGCACGCGTTCGAACTGCGCCTCGGCCAAGGCAGCGGCGGTGTGGGAGCGCCCACGTCCATCTACGCGTGGTGGAATACCTACGCGTTCGGGTTCGGCTACGACCCGCTGGGCCGCAACGACACCAATATTCTGAACTACTCAGTCATGACCGATCCGGGCGACGGCAGCCTGTTCACGCTCTCGACCACCGGAGCCGGTGCGACCAATATGATCAACTCCGCCAGCTCGATCGAACTGGCCGCAGGTTCTTCGCTGGATCTGTCAGGGTTCTACCAGTCCTTCGCCAATTTGAGCGGCTCGGGAACGGTCTCGAACGGCACGTTGGCGGTGACCGGCACGATTGCCCCTGGAGGCACGAACGTCATCGGCACGCTCACGGTGGCAGCGTCGACCATGCTCACCGGCACGCTTCTCATCGATGTCGCCACGGACGGCACCAGTGACCGCCTGGCCATACAGGGCAACGTGAACCTGTCCGCGCTGAACTTGGTGATCGCGAACCCGGCGCAACTGGACCGTAGCAAGTTGTACACGATTCTGACCTGCACGGGAACACGGACGGGGAGATTCAGTTCAATCACCGTTCCGAATAGACACTGGCTTGCGCGCTATCAGTCCGACGGAACGGTCAAGCTGCTCTTTGTTGACCCCACACTGCTGCAGCTGCTCTGACCGGCCAAGAGCGTGTGTCTGATGCCGCGCAGGTTGCACGCCTGCGCGGCTTTTTTTTCATCGTTCGCTCCGGCTCGCGGCGCCTGTCGCGCCGTGGGTGTATGAGAAAAGTGACATTGGCTTTAAAATCCCATGACTTAACGTGGGCGGGGATGCCCACGCTCCCGGTAACGTCACTTTTCTGACACACACACCGCTCCGTTCTGGCTTGCCTTCTTATGGGCTCGGTTTATACTAGACTCGTAAATTGTTGAGTCTGTGTTTCTTTTATCTGTGCCGCCTAATATGCTGTGTGCAACTGTAGGAAATAAGCTTATGTGGTTACACGTTAACGTTTTCGCGAAAAGCTGCGCCGTGGCCGCGTGTCTGTTGTCGGCGACCCTGGCGAGAGGAGACGTCTGCATTTCTGAACTTCTGGCCGACAACGTCAATGGCATCAAAGATGAGGATGGAGACCGCCAGGACTGGGTTGAACTGTACAACTCCGGCGATGTGGCCGTGAACCTCGACGGCTGGTGGCTCACCGACAAAACGAACAACGTGGCCGAATGGCGGATACCCAGTGTGTCGATCCCGTCGAAAGGTACGCTGTTTATCTGGGCATCTGGAAAGGACCGCTCCAATCCCGCAGCGCCGCTCCACACCAATTTCAGCCTGTCGAAAGACGGCGAGTACCTTGGACTTTACAAGCCGGATCCCACGAACGGGCTACCCGTCCTGGTCGATGCGTTCTCGCCTAAGTTTCCGGCGCTGCCCCCCGACGTGTCGTACGGGCGGATGTTTTCTCAGACGTCCACGACCTTTGTGGCCTCCGGCGAGGTCGGCCGCTACCGCATTCCGGAGGGGCAGGGTGTTTACACCAACACGAACTATGCCGCAGGAGACATGGGTCACGGCAAACCGGGCGGGTGGAACGTGAGCCCGTCCTTCAACGACGCGATGTGGACGAACGGCGCGACGGGTATTGGTTACTGCAGGGCCGGCGAGTTCGACCTCTTGATCGGCACGTCGCCGTCCGGCAACTGTCAGGCCAAGTTTCAAAACATCAACACCTCGCTCTGTTTCCGCCGCACGTTCTATGTGCCTGATCCGACCAACACCATGTCTTTGAAGCTTCGCATGAAATACGAGGACGGATTCGTCGCTTTCATCAACGGCACCGAGGTTGCGCGGGCCAACTGCACCAACACACTACTGGCCCTGTCTCTTATACACATCTGACGCTGCCGACGAATAGAGAGGTGT
>CAYSXF010000016.1:0-14403 GCA_964434815.1 uncultured Lentisphaeraceae bacterium | reverse complement strand
GTCGTGTTCGGTGCCCGTGCTGCGGAGAAGGTCCGCTGGCCGGTGTTTTTCGCTTTCAACGACACGGAAGACGTGGATGTGGTCGGGCTTCGGCTCAATTTTCCTTCTGGGCAGTGCGACCAGGTCACAGGCATCGACCTCGGGATCATCGGCCGCTCCCAGTACTATAACGGGCTTGAGCTCAATCTGGTGCGCAACGACGTGAGAGACGCGCTGGCGGGCTGGCAGGTCGGTCTGTACAATTCGGCAGGTGATGCGTTCGGTCTTCAGGTAGGGCTTTGGAACGAGGCGGGAACGATCACCGGCGTTCAGGTCGGGCTGGTGAATCTCGCCGAGTATTCGAAAGGCTTTCAGGTCGGATTGATTAACCGCGTCGAGACGATGCGCGGGTATCAGCTCGGCCTGATCAACGTCATCCGCGGCGGCGATGTGCCCTTCTGCCCGATTCTCAACATCGGTTTCTGATGCTGCCGGAGCGGACGGTGTCAAACGCAAAGCGTGGCTTGGATGAGCCGCCTTTGCGTTTTTCTTTATCCGAAGCTGGCACAGAGCGAAACGACAAAAGCGCGAAAGACACGAACTATGCTGATTAAACCCTTCGCCGCGCTGCGGCCTGTTCCCGAAAAGGTGGCCTCGCTGGCCGCCGTTCCCTATGATGTGGTCGATACCGCCGAAGCGCGCGTGCTGGCCGCCGGCAACCCCGACAGTTTTCTTCACGTCTCGCGTCCCGAGATTGACTTGCCCGACAGCGTGGACATTCACGACGACACGGTTTACGCGCAGGGCGTGCGCGCCTTCCGCGACCTGCAGGCGCGCGGCGTGCTGGTGCGCGAAGACGCCGAGCGGCTCTACGTCTACCGCCAGATCATGGGCAGCCACAGCCAGACCGGCGTTGTCACCTGCTGCAACATCGACGACTATGCGCGCGACATCATCCGGAAGCACGAGAAGACCCGCAAGGACAAAGAAGACGACCGCACGCGCCACTGCATGGAGCTGAACGCCAACTCGGGGCCCGTGTTTCTGACGTACCGCGACTCCGACAAGCTGAACGCGCTGGTTGCGGCCGTGCAGAAGAACGCGCCGCTCTACGATTTCACCGCCGCCGACGGCATTCGCCACACGGTCTGGCGCGTGGAAGGCCCTGCGCAGGACTGGGTCAGCGCCTTCGGCCAAGTGCCGCTGGCCTATGTGGCGGACGGCCACCACCGCGCCGCCGCCGCGTTCCGCACCGGCCAGCAGCGCCGTGCCGCCAACCCCGCCCACACCGGAAAAGAAGAGTATAACTGGTTTCTCGCCGTGCTTTTTCCGGCCTCGCAGTTGCGCATCCTGCCCTACAACCGCTGCGTGGCCGACCTCAACGGACTTACGCCCGCCGCGCTGCTGGCGAAGGTGAAGACGATCTTCAAGACCGTACCCGCCGACGGCGCGACGCCGACCGGGCCGCGAGAAGTGCGCATGTATCTCGAGAAGTCGTGGTACAAGCTGACGTGGGACGAGTTTGAAGCCGACCCGGTGGGGCGCCTCGACGTGAGCGTTCTGCAGGACTGGCTGCTGGCGCCCGTGCTGGGCATCGCCGACCCGCGCACCAACACGCGCATCTCCTTCGTCGGCGGCATCCGCGGCGCGGGTGAGCTGATCAAGCGCGTGGACAGCGGCCGCGACGCCGTGGCGTTCTCCATGTTCCCGACCACGGTCGGGCAGATGATGGATATCGCGGACGCGGGTCAGATCATGCCGCCCAAGAGCACCTGGTTTGAGCCCAAACTGCGCTCCGGCCTGCTGGTTCACACGCTGGACTAGCGGAGAAACCGGCTGGAGAGGTTGGGCGGGTTCACTGTTCAACGGTTGGGAGAGCGAAGGGCTTCTGGCAGCAAACGTACGATCTCAAGACTTTCCACTCATTCTCACACTTCGCGAAGTGTGAGAATGAGTGCTGCCTGCCGTTTTAGCTCGCTCCTGTTTCTCCTGCCAATCCTGCGCTTCATCCGATTTCACACTTTCGAAAGTGTGGAATCGTTGACTGGAGGGTTGAGGTGATACTCGCATGGTCAGCGGGAACGTTGAGTGTTTGTTCCAAGAAGTCCGATGGGACGTGTAACACCGGATCAACGATGTTATACGACACGGTATTATTGTCGTCCAATCCTGTTCAAACTGCTCGCGTCAGGAACAACAGTTTGGCGCAGATGAACATTCATCCGCGCTTGACGAACGATGAGGGACGTGTCAGACTTTTTGCAAATCGTGGGCAGGATCGTAAAAAAGAGCTGTTTACCCGAGTTCTGCGATCAGCCGCTCGTATCATGTTGGCTGCCGAGGCGAATTACATGAACGCACATTTCAAACAGCGGGCGGTGATTGCAATTCCTCTTGGCGCTACGCTTGTCGCGGCAGCGCTAATGCTGGCCATCCGGCATCTGATTCCAGGTGGAGGCATCGCCATTCTCCTTTTGACCGGCTATGTCATTTACCTTTGGGGGTGCGCGGCGTTGGCGAAAGCCAAAGGTTATACCGCCGCCCAGGGCGTCCTTATCGGAATCGTGTTGACTGCATTCGTGCTGCTTGTCATCCCCGACCGATCCAAGTTGTCCAAGGCCCAGCGCGACAAAGAAGACCGCGCCGACGAAGAAGAGCGCAGAGCGCAAGACCGGCCCTTGACCGGTCGGCAAAAAGTGGTGCTCTGGTTGCTTGGGCTCTTTTTGGGGCTAGTCGGCCTGGCGATTATCGTGGGCTATGAAGTTTATTGGGCGCGCGTGGTCGTTCCGGAACGCGAAGGGATGTCCGCCGCCATTTCCGTCAGCGCCGACAAACCCGACCCATACCACGACGGCCAACTGGTCCACGTCACGGGTGCGCTGGAAGGCGACGGGGGATTGGCCGACCCGGACTTTGGCGTGACGGTGGATGCGTTGCGCCTGCGGCGGCGCGTGTGGATGCGGCAGTGGGAACAGGGAACGGTGCAGAGCCGATCAAGCTACAGCACCATAGACGCCACAACGCACAAGGAAACGACCTTGCTGAAGACAAGGACTTACAACTACACGCAGGTCTGGTCGGAGAAAGTCATCAATTCACGCTCGTTCTTCAATGGGGGTCACGACAACCCCACCGCGAAAGCGATTCCCGACTGGGAACGCTCTGTGGGCCAAATATCGTTGGGCGGTTTCGCCGTGGCGCCGGAACTGGTGAAGAAGCTTGATGATTTCCAGGACGTGCCGCTGAGCGACCGCAATCTCGACGGCCTCCCCCCAGCGCTCCGGGCGAAAGCGCAGATTGTGGGCGGGAAAATCTACGTGGGGGCCGATCCGCAGCGCCCCGCCATCGGTGATTTGAAAATCGAAATTGAATTCGCGCCAAAAACGAACGTGACCGTGCTGGCGCAACAGAACGGAAAGAAACTGGTTCCGTACGCCGTAGCGCAATCCGGCTCAATCGCGCAACTGAGAGTCGGGACGTTTTCAGTGCACGACATTACGGCCCAATTGGCTCAACGCGAACTCCGTGTGCGTATGCTCGTTTGGGTGTTCGGCGGGTTTGCTATGTTGATGGGTGTCGTTATCATTGCGGCGGCTCGCAAACAATCCTGAGACGTTTGGTCATTTATGAAGAAGCACGTCGTGGACACATCGCCGTTGAGAACGGTCGGGGGCGAGGTGGACGTTCAGCAGCCAACACCCGATGTCCTCGTCGTCACACAGATTGGACTCCGGTTCATGGGTGGCATGGCCGTTGTGCTGGGCGGTCTGATGATTTATGTTTTGCCCAAGGGGCCCCCGAGACTGTGCGCCCCGTGGATTGTGTCCGCTGTCGCCATCATCATCGGGGTTTTCATGCTACTGCGGGGTAAGACAGTGACATTCGACCGTATGGCAAGAAAGATGAAACGTACCCGACAGATTCTATCTTTCGACGACATTGTCGCCGTTCAGCTGCTCTATGCTGGCACGGGAGGGCGACCTGCAATCAGGCATCACCAGATCAACCTTGTTTTGCGCGGTGAGCCGCCTACGAGAGTCAACCTTGCGGTGCAGCCTAACTATACAAGCGGTCTTTTGAAGGCGCGGCAAATTGCAGAGTTTCTGAACGTGCCCGTTGAAGATGAAGTACCCAAAGAAGATGACGACCTCGATTATGATGAAGACAGCCATTCAGCAACCGGAGATCATCGCCTTGAAGACAAAACAAAGTCTCAGCGTTAGTGTGAGGTCGCAAGAATGAAGCGACCTCATTTTACTCGACTGTGCCTTGCGATCTTCGTTGCCGGTGTTTTCGCCGACCCTGCCGATGCGGATAGCTTTCACGAGATTGCTGATCAGGCCCGTGCCAAGTATGCGGCAGCACAACAGAAATGGCAGAATGGCGTGTGCAACCTGACGGCTCGGATGAATCCGGCGTTCCGGGAAATTGCGTGGGCTCAGCGTGATTTGCAACTGGCAACTATCGAGGAGAGAACAGCACGATTCCGGTATTTGCTTGCGCATGATCCCCACCGCATTGTTTTGACAAATGGTATTCCACAGTTTGCGAATTTCGAGTGGACGGACTCCGACGCGCAGGCACTTGCGGAGAGCGATCCGAGCTATGTGGCGCTTCATAGTCGGGTCGAGGCGTATGAGAAGCGGAATAACGCGCAAGCCGGTTGGCAGGAGTTTCGAGCGTGGTGTCGTGAGACCCTGTCGCAAAGCAAAGAACACAAGGCCATTTTGAGCGATTTCATGGCGAGGCAAAAAGAAGTCGAAGCTCTGCTTCAGCAATACAAACCGGAATGACAAACGTGATGAGCTAGGCTGGACATTCCAAGCCGCTGAACAGTGAGCCGCTTCAACCCTTTTTGCGCTTGTGGGTCTTGACGAACTCCGTGATGCGCGCGAGGGTTTCGGCGCTCAGAAAATGTTCCATGGAGCACGCGTCTTTTTCGGCGTTCTCGTCGGAGACGTTGAGAAGTCCCAGGAACTCCTTGAGCAGCGTGTGGCGGCCGAGAATCTGCTTGGCCGCATCGGTGCCGGTTTCGGTCAGTTCCACAGCCCCGTAGGGCTCCTGTTCCACAAAGCCGAGCTTCTTCAGTTCGAGGATCGCCTTGATGACGGAGGGCATCTTGACGTGCAGCGCCGCGGCGACGTCGCGCACGCGGGTCCGGCCGTTCTCTTGAGCCAGCAGATAAATGGTCTCGAGATAATCTTCCAAACTGTTCGTCACGGCGCGCTCCTTTTCACAGGCCCCATCAGATATGTACACCATAAGACGGAAGGAGCGATTAAGCAAGAGCAAAACGCCTCACATTGTTGGCCACCCATGTAAATTGATTGGGGATGCAAAACGGTTGATCGACTGGGGGCGGGGACGCCCTCGTCCCCGATCGAAAGTCGCCGGACGCCAGTCTCATCCAAGGGCGAGGTCGATCTTGCTCCTGGGGGCGGCCAACAAATCGATGCGCCCCTCACAACTTCAGCAGCAGCCGCGCCTGCTCGAACGCGGGCGCGAGGTCGATCTTGCGGCTGGCGCTCCCAAGCGTGCCATCGAAAACGTGGACGGCGCCTTCGCTTTCGAGATCCCGCACGAACCGTGCGAATTTGGACGAGGCGGATTTGAGATTCATCAGGATCTCGACGGCGGCGCTGCCGCGCGTGACCGCTTCGCTGATCATGCCTGTGGAGTCGGCGGTCACAAACAGACGCTCGCAGAGAGAAACGAAAGCCGGAATCGGGTTGAAGGTGTCGCGGCTGTAGATCAGTTTATAATCGAACGGATAGCTGTCGATCAACGCCTCCACGTCTTTCGGCGTGCGGCGTGACGTCGTGACCCAGCGCTCGCGCCCTTCGGTCGCCGCGAACAGGCGGTCCAGTTCGCGCTTCATCGCCTCGACGGTCATCGCCGCGATGGCGTTGGGCCCGCCGACGATCAGCGCGACAGCCGGCCTCTTCTGAGTGTGGCGCGTGCGGAACGCCGCCACGCCCGCCTCATAGAAGGCCGCGTTCGTGGACGTCAGGTTGACGGGGATGGAGATGACGTTCGGGAGGTGCGGGGGCTGGTCGAAGCCCGGCGCAAGGATGCAGTCGAAATCCAGCTTGTAGCCGTTGGGATAGAGGATCGCGGCCACCGGGATGCCGCGACGGCGCGCAGCGACTTTGCCAGGATAGAAAGCGGTCGAGCCGGTGCAGACCACGGCCGAATAGAAACCGTCGGTCTGCTCGATGGAGAACAATCTTTCGCACAGCAGGCCGAGGCGGTCGGCTAGATACGCGAGCGCTTTGTGAATACGCGTGGGGTACGCGACACGGACGCAGTCGAAGTCGTATCCGAGCGCGTTGCAGAACGCCTTCGACTGATTCTCGTGGCCCGCCTTACCGTCGGTGACGATCAGGAGTTTTTTCATAGCGCGTTAAGAAGAGAGAGTTTTCCACTCCGCGATGTCGCGGCGGCGCTGTGCCGCCCAAACTTCTGGAGCAGTGTCTGGCTCAAGGGTATTGACGACCCGTGCGCTGCCGCATGCGGGGCAACAGGCGCCGTCGGTCACCGGCGCGCCGCACTGCGGACAGCGCGGCTCCAACAGCTCGCCGCAGACGACGCAGTGGCGTCCGCCCGACAGGGCCTGCAGGCGCGGCCAAAAAAGCAGCTCGCCCCGAACGACATAAGGCACATTGGCGTGACATGCCGCGCTCGGACAAAAGCCGCGGGCGTCCGAAGAGGAAGAGGACTTCGGGCTGTAGGCTGCAGGCTGAGCGGCTTGCGACTCGAACACCACGCCGAGAAGGGAGGCGATCTTTTCGACCGTTTCCTGCGACAGCTTCTCGGGCTGGCCTGACTCCAGCATGCTGACAGCCGATTGTTTGCAGCCCACCGCCTGAGCGAGCGCGCTCTGCGTCATGCCTTTGTCGCGCCGCGCCCGCGCAAGTTGGCGGCAGAAAGTAATGGAAAGTTGTGCCATGGCGAACCGGTAGCCCTCTGTTGATAATAACGTAGGCATAGTATGACGCATAACCGGGGGTAGCGACAAGCACAAGATATCGACAGGTTATTAGCTATTGTAAGATGTTCATAATAAACGGATAATGGCTTATCAACAGAGTTATTATCACCTGTTTATAACCTCATCGATGATAAAAGTGATAACCTGTCGATAACGTGACAGCTTGAGCCAAGCTCACCTTAGGCACGGGTCATTGAAGGGCACTGAAAGGGCGATATGCGGGCGCACCGGCGATTCGGCGCACCCAACAGGAGCGAGGGCACTCCTGTTCTTGTTGCAGGACAGGAGTGTCCCACCTTCTAGACGGGGATAGGGGTGTCCCCGCTCCCAGCTAACCCGGTTCCATTGCACCGAATCGCTGGTGCGGCCGCGGCACGCGCGCTTGCCATTTTATTGTTTTCAAAGCGCACGGTTTATGGTTTCATACGGCGCATGGATGATAAAGCAAAAAGGCGGGTCGTGAACGCGCTCACGTTCGGGCGGGTGCCTTTTGTGGTTTTGTTCATGGTGCTCGCTATTTTGCAGGCGTACAGGCCTCATGCGTGGTGGCTGGCGGTGGCGGCAACAGTGTCGCTGGTGATCGCCTCGCTGACCGACCTCTTCGATGGCAAGCTGGCCCGCAAATGGAATGTCGTCAGCAAGTTCGGCGCGATGGCCGACCCGCTCATGGACAAGGTCTTCTACCTGGTGGTTTTTCCGACCCTGCTCTGGCTGCTCGGGCGGCAGCCGGACGAGGCCGTGCACGCGCTGGTGATGCTGATCTTCACCGTGCTCTACATTTTGCGCGATCAGTGGGTGACTTTTCTGCGTTCGGTCGGGTCGCTGTTCGACGCGGACTGCCGTGCGAACTGGATGGGCAAGTTCCGGACAGCGGCGAGCTTCCCATCCGCCTGTGTGATCTACGTCTACGCCTCGCTCCACCCCGCCTTTCTGCCGCAGGCGCTGATCTTCGTGATCGAGGCGCTGCTCATCCTCATCAACGTCGGATCAATCGTTGTCTACACCAAGCAATATTTGCCCTACCTGAAAAAGGCGTTGCACTAATCACCGCATCTTTTCGCGCAGGGTCTTTTCCTTCGCGGCGGTCCAATAGGCGCAGTCGAGTTCGATGAAGACGGACGAATAGGCGATCAGCCCCTCCGTCTTCAGGACCACCACGTTGAAGAGCTTTGCGGCTTCGGCCAGCTTCGCGAAGACCGAATCGTGCAGCAGCGTCTGCGTCTGCGCACCCGCCAGAATGCGGGCGAGTTGCTCACGGAACGCTTCCACCCCTGGGGCCATGTCTTCCGAAATGAAGCCGAGCTCTTTGTCTGTGTAGAAGATCGGCTTCACGTGCGTGGAGGCCTTGATGGCGGAAGCGACCTTCTCGAACACGGTCAGCAAGGGGGCTTGCGTGTCAATGTAGGTGATACCAGGGGAACTCTGGTAGGGATAGGCTTTATCCACGACGAGGATCCAGTTGCGGTGGCCGAGCAGCGGCAGGACGCGTTCGAATTCTTGAGTCCAAGACATGACGTTTTCCTTTGTTATTGAGTTCAGGCGAGCTTTGCGATCAAGCGGACGATCTCAGGCCACGAGCCGCTGCGGCGCATGGCGGGCGCGGCCAGATAGCGCTGGTTCCAGGGGCGGTCATATACGATCACCGTGCAGTTCTGGCGGTGCGCCAAGAGGTCGAGGGCGGTCGGCGAGTCGTCGATGGCGACGTCGAAATGGAGCCGCTCGAATTCGTCGCGGCTCAGCGTCGTGGGCGTGCCGGGCGGCGGGTTGGCAGGCGCGCGGCCATACTTGTCAAAATAGATTATGTCGATGTGCGCGAGGCCGTGCTTGCGGAGCCAGCCGCAGGAGCCGTCGTGGCTAGTGGCCGGCCGGCCGGTGACGATGGCGAGGCTGTGACCGCAAGCCTCTAATTCGCGTATGGCTTCGAGTCCGCCCGGCGCGGGATCGAGATGAGTCAGGAATTCTGTGCGGTGCGCGTGGTCCATCAGATGGTCGATTTCCGCATCGGAGAGCGCGAAGGCCTCTTTGAGGTCGAAGACGCGAATCGCTTCGTACGGTATCTGGCTCGCGAACAGGTCACGCGCCAAAACCGAAAGGTGGCGCGCGGTCTCGCACAGCACATCGTCGAAGTCGATATAGATTCGCATAAGGCCAGTATAACAAAAGGAAACGGCCCTGTCAGGCGAGACTCGAGAAACTCATCGGCAGCAGCGTACCGAGGGTAGTTGCCGTGACTTTGCTTCCCTTCTTCAACCGCGCGATGAACACAGGCATCTCTGGCAGGCAGAGTTCGGCCAGCACTTGGCGGCAGGCGCCGCAGGGGGCGGCCGGGCGCTTGTCGCCGCCTGCCACGGCGATCGCCGCGAAGGCGCGGCAGCCGCCGCTGACCGCTTTGAACAGGGCCGTGCGCTCGGCGCACACGCTGAGCCCGTAGGAGATATTCTCCACATTGCAGCCGGTATAGATCTGCCCGTCCAGCGTGAGCACCGCCGCGCCCACCGGATAGTGCGAATAGGGGCAGTAGGCGCTCTCCGCCGCCTCGCGCGCGGACAGGATGAGCAGGTCGCGAACCGATTTCGAAATAACAGGTAACGGTTGTTTTTTCATTTCACTCCATGATTTGCTCTAAGACCAGACGACGCTCAGGAACCGGCTCGCGCGTGAGGCGCACGGCGGCGGCGGCGGAAGCCACCAGCGGTTGCGCAAGGGCAGCGTCTTTCGCTAAGAGCCTCATGAGGGGCTGGCCCTCTTCGACCGCCTCGCCCGCCTGCACGAGCCGGTCGATACCGGCGGCGGGGTCGATGACATCTGTGGCGGCTTTGCGGCCGCCGCCCAGTTGCAGCACGATCCGGCCGAGCTGCTGCGCGTCCACGAAAGACACGGTTCCCGAGGCGGGCGCAGGCACGGAGACTGTCACGCCTGGCTGAGGGAAACGTCTCATGTCGTCGATGACCCGCGCGTCGCCGCCCTGCGCGGCGACCATGCGCCGGAACACATCCAGCGCGCGGCCGTCGTCGAGCCGTTGCGCCAGATCGCAGCGGGCGGTCTCCAGATCGGCGTGCACGCCGCCGAGCACCGTCATCTGCGCCGTGAGCTCGATCGTCAATTGGCGCGTATCCTCCGGGCCGTAGCCTTTCAGAGTCGTGATCGCCTCGATGACCTCGACGGCGTTGCCGGCCGTGCGCCCAAGCGGCTGGTCCATGTCGGTGATGAGCGCGCCGGTCTTACGGCCGAGCGCGCGCCCCACGCGGAGCAGGCTCTGCGCCAGCGCGCGGGCGTTCTCGGGCGTCTGCATGAAGGCGGCCAGGCCGCATTTGACATCGAACACGAGCGTCTCAGCGCCCTCGGCGAGCTTTTTTGACATGATGCTGGCGGTGATCAGCGGGATGTTCGGCACGGTGCCGGTCACGTCGCGCAGCGCGTAAAGTTTCTTGTCGGCAGGCGCGAGGCGGTCTGTCTGTCCGATGATCGAGCAGCCAACCTCGGCGACGACGCGTTTGAAAGCTTCGATCGAAAGGCGCGCGTCATAGCCGGGAATCGCCTCCAGCTTGTCCAGCGTGCCTCCGGTGATGCCGAGGCCGCGGCCGGAGATCATCGGCACGGCAAGCCCGGCCGAAGCGGCCAGAGGCGCGATCATGAGCGAGAGCTTGTCGCCGATGCCGCCGGTCGAGTGTTTGTCGGCGGTGGGGCGCGGCCAGGCGTCAAAGGTAACGAGATCGCCGGAGCGCATCATGGCGTCGGTCAGGATCGCGGTCTCTTCCGGGGTCATGCCTCGGAAATAGATGGCCATAGCCAGCGCGGCCATCTGATAGTCGGGGATGGTGCCCTCCGTGAAACCGGCCATAAAGTCGCGGATCTCGGCCTCGTCCAGCGTGCCGCCGTCGCGTTTCTTTTCGATCACCCATTGAGGAATCATAGTTTGCTCCAATGCTTGTCTGCGAAATCCATATAGCGCTGCCAGTCATGCACCGTCAGGTCGTGTTTCCCAGTGCGCAGGTGGTAGCCGATGCGGCCTTCGTGAAGCGGCGCGTCAGGAGGAGGGAAGGCATCGCCGGCCAGACCCTTCACGCCATAGAGCTGCCACACCGGCGAGGCGAGCTGGCACGAGCGGAACTCGCCCGGCGGACCGGCCCAGTCGTCGGCCGAGGCGGAGGCGACGTAGGCCAGGCGCGGCGCGAGGAGCGCGATCAGCATGTGCTGGTCGAGGGGAAGGCCGGCTTCATTGTTGGCGTACTGCCTGAAATTCGCGCAGAACCAGTGGGGGAAGGCTTTTGTGATGAGCGCGATGGTTTCGGATTTGGGCAGGTCCATGCGGTTGAGTTTGGCTCCGCCGCAGCCGGAGTCGTTCGAAATGGTGAGCGCGAAACGCGTGTCGGTCGCGCCGCACCAGAGCGCGGTCTTGCCGCCGCGAGAGTGGCCGACCACGGCGACGCGTGTGCGGTCAAGCAGCGGCTCGGTCTCGATCCAATCCATGACGCGGCTCGCGCCCCAGACCCACGCCGCAATGGTGCCCCACGAATCGGCGGTGCGCACGGCGGGGTCGGGCTGGAACACGCCGTGCACGCCGTTCGTGAAGCCGTCGTACGTGTCGGGGTCGACATCTCCGTTATAGAATGCGAGGGCCGCATAGCCGCGTGCGACCAGCTCTTCGGCGGGCCAGAAGGGGCTTTTCTCGATACGGTCGGGGTCGATATTCTTTTCGGGCCGGTTGCAGATGAGAAGAAAGGCTGGGGCGGGTTTCGCGGCCTTGGGAATAAAGGCGGTCAGGCGGATGGCGCCTTCGCCGCCAGGGCCTGCGTAGCGGAGGACGATCCGCTTGCGCACGGCTTTGCCGTCCATCATCGCGGTGCCGCTATCCGTTGCCTCGAACCGCAGCGTCGCGGGGCGGCCGACCGGATTGCGCCCGAACACCTGCGTCTTAAAGAGCTCCAGCACTTCGGGCCGCCGCTCCTGCTCCCACGCTGCGACCGTGTCAACCCGCTTGCCTGTGGCCGTCCGCAGGACGTCTGGAATCCCCGCCGCGAGAAGCGCTGTCGCGCTCAGCGTGATTCCGCCCCAAACCGTCATTCGCTTTCGCATGTGTCCCTCCTGTGGAGGTGCCATGATATCGCAAAACGCCCGGTTTGCGCAATCTGGCTAAACCGTGAATTTATTACACCCGCATCATAACCAACTTTTTCCGCTCACGCCCTTCGGGCATTTTGTTATACTCTCCCGCATTATGACGGACTACAAAAGATTTCAGGAGACGTTGCGTACCACCGGGCGCTATGAAACGCCGCCGGAAAACAGGCCCACCCGTCCGGCGCATATCAGCCGCAGCAACTCGGTGCGTTACGCGTTCACGATCATCAGCATTGTGAGCCGCTGCGCATGGAGGACCCTGCGCGGCACGTTCAACTACGAGACATGGGCGGAGATCTGCATGTCATCGGTCATCTTCGCCGAGAAGATGGGCGGCACCGTCACCTTTGAGGGCTTCGAGCAGCGTGCCGCCTATTCGGGCCCCGTCGTGTATGTCTCGAACCACATGAGCACGCTGGAGACGATGGTCTTTCCGACGACGCTGACTTCTTTCGGGAAGCTCGCCATCATCCTGAAGAAGAGTCTGGACACGTTCCCCTTCGTGGGTGCGGCGGCGCGCGCGGTCGGCTCGATCGCCGTGACGCGCAAGAACGCGCGTGAGGATCTTGTCACTGTCCTTGAACAGGGGGCGCTCCGGCTCGCCAGCGGCAGCTCGGTTCTGCTCTTCCCGCAAGGCACGCGGCAGGCCGTCTTCGAGGCGAAACGCTTCAACTCGCTGGGCGCGAAACTGGCCGAGCGCGCGGGCGTGCCGATCGTTCCCATCGCGGTGAAGACGGATTTTCTCCAGACCGGCAAGTGGATCAAGGACTTCGGGCCGGTGGATCCAGCCAAGCCGATCCGTTTCTTCTGCGGGCCTGTGATCCCGACTGATCAGGGGGCCAAGAAGGCCCATGAGCAGAGCGTCGCTTTTATCGAGAGCAAAATTAGAGAATGGGGAATGCCCATCGCTCAGCCCTAAGCCGACGCCAACTTTGCAATTGAGAACACAGCGTTGTCAAACCTCTCTTCTGGGATAAGTTATGAATCGTCAGCTTAGAATGGGATTGCTCCTTACGGCCTTCGCGCTGGGCTGCTGCTTCGCACGCGCGGACAATCCGCCCGCCTTTGGCGTGGTCACGGACATCCAATACGGCGACAAAGAGGGGAGCGTATCGCGCGATTACCGCGGCACGCTGCAGCGGTTGGAGCCATGCGTCAGCGCGTTCAACGGGCAGAAGCTCGACTTCGTGATTCAGTTGGGCGACCTGGTCGACGGTTATCCGACGAACGCCGCGGCATCGGCCAAAGACCTCGAATCGGTGCTGCCGATCTTCAACCGGCTGACCGCACCTAAATATCACGTCGTGGGCAACCACTGCCTGAATGTTGGCAAGGAGGCGCTCGGCCAGAGGCTTGGCCTGACGAACTTCTACTACACGTTCACGGCGCCTGCGGCGAAAGGCTGGCGCTTCGTCGTGCTCGACGGCAACGACGCGGGCTACGGCGTTGTCAGCGCCGGGCAACTGGACTGGTTCCGTTCGACCCTCGCGCAGGCCCGGCAGGCGGGCGAAAAGGTTATCTGCTTCTGCCACTTTCCGCTGTTGAAGGAGGCCGCAGAAAACAACCGCATGGCGAAACCGGAGGCGGTTCTGGCAGAACTCGACGCTTCCGGCTGCGTGGTCGCTTGGATCGCGGGGCACGACCATGCGGGCGGCTATGCGCTGCGCAAAGGCGTGCACCACCTGACGATCCGGGGTCTGGTTGAGGCTCCCGGCAGCACGGCCTACGCGCGCTTCGAGCTGGGGGCGGACCGAATCCGCGAGACCGGCTTCGGTAACGAGCCCAGCCGCGTGCTGCCTTTCGGATCGGCGAACGGGATTCCGCAGCGGCTCGCGTTTGAGAACGCCAGGCTCTGGCCGGACGATAAAGGTGTGCACATCAACGCCCACGGCGGCGGCATCCTCTTCCATGACGGCACCTACTACTGGTACGGCGAGCACAAGATCGCGGGCAAGGCCGGCAACGCGGCGCATGTGGGCGTGCACGTCTACTCCTCGCGCGACCTCTATAACTGGAAAGACGAAGGGATCGCCCTGTCCGTATCTGACGATCCCGCGAGCGACATCACAAAGGAGTGCGTGCTTGAGCGCCCGAAGGTGATCTACAACGCGAAGACGGGCAAATACGTCATGTGGTTCCATCTCGAACTCAAGGGGCAGGGCTACAAGGCGGCGCGCAGCGGCGTGGCCGTGGCCGATGCGCCGACCGGACCGTTCACGTTCCTCAAGAGTTTCCGGCCCGACGATTCGATGGCGCGCGACCAGACGCCTGTCTCTTATACACATCTGACGCTGCCGACGAATAGAGAGGTG
>CAYSXF010000015.1:0-14507 GCA_964434815.1 uncultured Lentisphaeraceae bacterium | reverse complement strand
CCATCGAACACCCCCTTGGTCCAGTGCTGGCCTTTTTCGCCAGAGATCGTGTTGAAGCCAGAGATCCGGGCGGCGGGGTTGCCTTCCTTGGCCGCCTTGTAGGTGGCGATCGAGAGCTTGGCAAATTCCTGCGGCGCATCGGGCGCTTGAATATACTGTTTGGTTTTGGGGTCGAAGCCGGTGTGCCAGAACCCGTTGCCCCAAGGTTCGTTCCAGATGAAATAGTCGTCGATGACGCCCTTGTATCTGGCGGTCACGGTTTTCACATAGCTCGACCACGCGTCCATGTCTTTGGGCGGGAAGTAGCGGTCGAAATAACCGTTGACGTCCTTCTTGCCGCAGTCCTGATAGAACGACGCCCACAGCGGGCTGGTCTGAAGTCCGGCGAATATCTTGATGTGGCGGTCGCGGTAGCGCTTGATCTCCTCGTCGTGGAAGGTCCACTTGCCCTTTTCGGTTTCCAGGTGATACCAGCCGATGAGGTCGGTGGAGGCGTCATGGAAGCGCGCCCAGTTGACGCCGGCGGCCTTGAGCAAATCGATCGCCAACGGCGATGCGGTGAAATGGGTGCCAAAGGGCGAGTCCGGCGCGTCCTCCAGCAGATGGACCGGCCGCCGGAGCCGGGTCAGCAGCATCTCATTGAACGGGGAGATGCGCTTGCCGTCACGATCCGCCCAAGCCTCGATTCGGAATTGCCCGTAAGGTGACTTTGGAAAAGCGGTGAACGGCAGCTCCCCGGTTTTGATCGACGGTCCCTCCTTCTTGCCGGATTTTTTCAGCTTGAGGCTTGGGAGGGTGGCGGACTGTCCGAAGGCGTTCACCACCTTGAAATTGAGGGTGGCGCCGGCGAAATCGCCGGTCACAGCATAAGTGATCAAGGCCGGTTCGTCGGCGAACTGGATGCGCGTGGCCGAGATTTCTGACTTGGGAATAGCCAGCGCCACTTCGCAGGCGCTCTGCGAGATATAGGTGCGTTCGGGCGTCCCCTGCCAGGCTTGGAAGCAATCGAGGTTGAGGGTGCCGGTGCCCGAGATCTTCACCGCGAAACCGCGGGCGGCCATCTCCTGGTCGTCGATCTTGATGTTGAGAGCTTCGGTCCGCCAGTCCGGGGCGGCTCGGAATTTCCTGTTAGCGATGATGCGCCTGCTGCTGGAGATGACCGACAGGGTCCACTCGCCGGAACCTTTGGCGGCGAGCGAGACGAAGTTGTTGGTCAGGGGGTTGGAGGTCTGAAACGGCTCGGAAAACAGGGTGATCTCTTTCTCGCTCTGCAGTTTCAAGGAGGCGAACCCCGAAGGTCCGGGATTGGCGGGGTCGGCTTCGATCAGGCCGCCGGAGAATTCTCTGCCCGGCGACCATCCGGCCTGCAAACCCAGGGGCAGGCGGCTGTTGCGGAAGAAGTTCCGGCAGTCGGCCGGCGAGCGGGGAATGGCCTTGGCCAGTTCCTGGGCATCGAGTTTGTCCAGCGTGATCGAGGCCAGGTCGTAAGTATCGCGGGCCAGATACAGGAACAGCCCCACCGGCACCGGGGACTTATCTCTCAGGCTGATGATGAAATCCTTGGTGCCCCAACCGCCGCCTGCGGCGGGCGCGACCGATCCGGACCATAGTGTCTGATAGGGCTGTGGCATCTGCCTGATCGCCACATTCATGTCCGCGCCGTGCAAACGGCAGGACACCGACAGCCGGTAGTTGCCAGGGATCTTGAGATCCTTGAGACCGTAACAGAACATGATTCCACCGTCGAGTTTGCTGCCCTGGAGGCGCACAAAACCGCGGTCGTTTTCGGTGAGCAGCGTGGAGGCGGCCACTGAGCCGTTCCAGCTTGGGAAGTTGGGCGACAGGCCGGCCGGCAGCGGACCATCGAACGCTCCCTTGCCCTTTTCATGCCATTCCTTGCCGGCCTTGGCGAAGTTGAGTTCGGCGACCGGTTCCGCGGCCTTGCCCATGGTTCCGGATAGCAGCAGGCAGGCCGCCAGGGCGATGAATGGGTTCAGGATGTTGTCTGTCATGATTTTTCTAATATAACCTTTCCGAGCCTGCGAGTTCAACGTTTCTGGTAAAACAACAATTGAAACGAACGCGGATTGAGTTTGACGGTCCAGCTTTCCAGCTCGGAACCTGTGACCGTCTTTTTCGAGCCGTCGTAATTTTCCACCTGATAGGTTGCGCCGGGCGCGATTCCGCCGAGCTTGAACAGGCGGGAGTCTCCGGCTGCCGCACCGCGCCGGAAAAAGAGCGCAAAGCCCGCTTTCAGATCCGGGCGGTCGCACTGCCACGCGCACCACACGTCGTCGCCCGCGCCGGTCTCGTCGGTCAGCGGGTAGAAGTCGCCCATGTAGAACGGCCGCATGCGGGCCGCGACATCGAAAACTTTCTTGAACCACGCCGTCTCGCTGTCGTCGAAGGTGCGCCGGACGATTCCGCCGTTGAAGTCGGACGGCGTGATGACGGTTCCCGAAGAGATGATGCTGAACGCCGCGTAGTCGTCGCCGACCGGCACGCAGTTGAACTCGCAGCCCTGAAACGGCAGATAGGGCATGAGGTTGAGCGTCGCGTTCTGTCCCAGGATGAATGCGCTGTCGTTCGGCTTGCGCCCGATGTAGTAGTCGCTGCGGCAGTACACGTGGGCCCGCGAGATCATCTCCAGGTCGATGCGCCGCCCGCCGGATGCGCAGTTCTCCTGCAGAATGTCCGGGAAACGCGCCCGCATGTCGTCTAAGAATGTGTACATCCCGGCAACGTGTTTCGCCTCGGCGATGCCGACGCGATCCGGCGTATCCATGCCGCGCCACACGGGGCCGGGATCCATATTGAAGTCTTGCCGGTAGACATCGATCTTGTGTTTCCCGATGATGCCGTAGACCGTGTCCTGGATCCACTTGAGCGTCTCGGGATTACCGTAGTCGACGAGCTGGCCGTGCCGGTACTCCGGATGCGTCTTGAGAATCGGCGCGAGGTCGGTCATGCGCTCCGGCTCGAACCAGAGCAAGAGCTTCAGGCCCGCCTTGTGAGCGGCGACCGCGATGGGCAGCAGGTCGCCGGTCGGATGTGTCGTCGTGTTGAAACGCCAATCGCCCACGTACTTGTACCAGTTCGGCCCGCAGTTGGAATAGGGCTCGTCCTCGTGCGGCGCGCCGTACCAGCCGGCATCGATCCAATACGTGTCGAACGGCATTTTGTTGTCGACGCAGTACTGGAGAACCTCCGCCATCATTTTCGGCGTCTTGTTTCCGCCCCCCGACGCGACAGCCAGTATCGGCGGGATCACGTGGCCTTTGGAGTCCCGCGGCACCTTGTTCTCAAGCATGAACCGGTGAACCGCTGTCTTGAACGCTTGCCGCGTCTGATTCTTGCGGACGAAAACAAGGACCGACGGCTGGCGGACCGTTTCGCCAGGCAGAAGCCGGAAATTCGTCCGCTCCATGCCGATTTCGACTTCGACCGCCTTGCCGGTATTCGCGAACCGCGCCTTCCACGAGCCCGTCCAGCCGATCGCGAACAGATAGCCGTTCCGGTCGTCGAGGTTCAATTCGAGAAACGGGATGTAGTCGTTCGAGGACCGCCCGCAGGCCGTCGTCAGGATCCGCTCTTTTCCGCTTTCGATGGAAAACGCCTCGGGAACAAAGTCCGACGCCTTGCAGGTCGAGCCGCGCAGGACGTTCAGCGTGACGGTGTTGGCCGACTCCGGTTTGCCGACGGAGAGCGCCAAGGACCGGAAATTGGCGATGACCCCCGTTGGTTCCGTCTTGGAGAGGTTCGTCAGTCGGACGGCATATTCCTCAGCTGGAAACAGCCTGTAGCGTTTGCCGTCCAGCCGGACTTGCAGCTTCCCGTCCGCGGCGGTCATTGTTCTCGCATCAACGGTATCGTGCGCCGTCTTGCCCTGCGGACCTGTCACACGCGCTTTGACATATGAGCCGTCAGTCTGAGCCGCTTTTCTGTCGTAATCGAAGGCGGGCCAGCAGGCGTCTTTACGACACTCGGCTTGCAAATGAACGCAGGCCAGAATAATCGGCAGTGTCAGAGAAATCGACAACAGCATGAACCGTTTCAAATTGCCCAGAAAAATGTGCGTTGCGCACGTTATGCCTCTTTTGACTCTGTTCATTTCAGCCTCCCGTTGAATGTCCCATTGTCGCCATGGCAGAGCCGATCGCCGTGAGCGCGATACCGACCCACTGAACAACCGTAAGCCGCGAGCGGAACAGCCAGGCCAAGATAAGTTGGCTGCCGATGAAGCCCCCGCTGCAGGCCAGCGTCCCCGCAAGGTTGCTGTCAGTGGGCATCAGTTCGTAGATCTTCATCAGAAACAGGATGCTGGCGACGCCGACCGCGTTGCCGCCAATGAAACCGGCCAGCCAGCGCCGCGATTGTCCCGTTGCCCCGTAGCTGCCCCACTTGAACGCCACGTTCGCAAAGACCTGCATGCTCCAGAACAGGGCGAGTGTCGGAATAAGCGTCATGGCAGGGGCTCTCCCGGAACCGCGCCACGCGGTCCGTCGCTCGCCGGCGTCTCGCAGCGCCGCGCAGGTTGCACGGAGGCCAGCACCATTCCCGCACCCACCAGCGCGATGCCGGCGACTTGCAGCGCGGTCAGCGGCGTGTGATACACAATCCAGAACGCGCCCTGCATCAGGAGAAAACCGCCGCTGGTGGCCAGCATCATGGCCAGGTTCACATTCATGCGGGCATAGACGCCCATCAGCAGGCCCGTGCTGGCGATCCCCAGCGCATTTCCGCAGATGAAATAGGCCAGCCGGTGCGGGGCGTCTGTGCCGCCTTCCTTGAAGCAAAAATTGGCGACCAGTCCGACAGCCAGATAGCCTGCCAACAGCACAGCCGTGACTTTCACCTGATTCTGTTTATCCACACTTGTTCTGACTTGCACGGACACCCTCTCGATCAGCGGACGCGTACTATAGATATACTGCGGGCATGGGAAGTTGTTTGAGCATCGCCGGATTGGTTTCGCCTTCGGAGGTGCCCGCCGCCTTATTCTAATTGATCCTGATGAGCGTGCCAGTGTTCCGTTTCAGCGTGATCGTCTTGGGCGATGCGGTGGTGTTGTAGTGAATGGTGAGCGCCGTCCCGCCCGCATTGACCATCGCCCCATCCGGCAGCCCGGAGAAGCAGTTGGTGTCGAGGCCGGTGAACCCCGTGGCGATCGTGTAGACGGTTCCGGGCGGAACCGTGAAGCCTACGGGCAGCATCACCTGCAGGGCCGCGCCGTTAAGTTGCAGCGCACCGGTCAAGCTCAGCTTGTCGCTGCCCCCCGCCTGAATGTCCACGATGTTCGTGGAGCCCGCCGCGAAAGTCACGCTGTTGGACACGGTGAGGGTTCCCACGATGTTCGTGCCGCCCGGTGCCAGCGTGCCGCCGGGGAGGATCGAGACCGCGCCCGCCACCCGGCCCGTGCCGCCGAGCGTGGCCCCGCTGCACACCAGGACAGTATTGGTCCCCGTAACCGTGCCGGTGGCGTTCTGGACCAGCAGCGTGCCGTTGCTGACGACCGTGCCACCCCGGTAATCGTTGGTGCAGGACAGGATGACCGTGCCGGCGCCGAGCTTAACAAGCGCATGGCTGTTTGTGGGCGTGGAGACCGCCGTGCCGGATGTGTTTTTCTGGTCGGTGATCACGCCGGTCAGGGCCAGCGTTCCGCCGGCGACCGTGCTCAGCCGCAGGTCGCCGCCCTGGGTGGTGCTGTTGTTCATACTGTATTGCCCGGTCAGGGTCGTCGTGCCGTTGGTGTTCATCGCAAGCTGGCTGTAGCCCCCGGCGGTGATGCGATTGTAAAAGAAATTGGTGGCGGTTTCGGCGATGTTCCAGATCAGCGAGGCGGATGCGGTTCCCCAGCCCATGGCTACCGAGGAGCACGGCGTCAGAAAGCCCGGCGCATCCAGCCGCACTGTCTCACCGACCAGAACGAACCCCGAACTGGCCATGCTGTTGCTGCCGGACAGCACGGTCATGCTGCCGCTGGCGGGTTGGGCGTTGAAGAAAAGGGTGGCGGGCCCGCCGCTGAAGATGCCGCTGAAGGTATTCGTCTGGGGAGTGTCGGCCGGCCTAAAATTGCAATTGCCCCCGGTTAAGACGATGTTGTTGGTAAACGATTTGTAGCCCCCATTTTGTATCGTCATCGTGCCACCGCCCCGCCAGGTAAACGTGCCTTGGCCAAGGCTGTTGCCGGCGTTTATAAAGAGATCCCCCGTGTAGTCCCAGTTGCCGGGATAAACCTGAGTGTTATTGTAGAAGAGGAGCTGGCCGGCGCCGGTCTTGACGATGGTCATTGCGCCGGAGCCGCCGATGGGCTGGATAGCCGCAGACCAGTAAATGGTCGAGGTGTCGATGAACCAGTTGTTGGTGCCGGCGGGCAGGTAGAGCGTGGTGGGGGCAAAAACGATGGTCCGGCTGCTGCCGCTTACGACTGCGCGGGAGACGACACCGCTGGTCAGTTGCAGATAGCCGCCGCTGATGGTTCTGTCGGCCGCCGAATTGTTCTGGAGCGCCAGGCTGTTGACCACAACCGGGCTGCCCGCCGAGCCACCGACGACGACGTTGCCGCTGGTCCAGTTGGCCCCGATGAGCACGCTGTCGGTGGTCGCTGGGAGGCTCGGGTTGGAGTCCCAGTTCGTCGGGTTGCTCCAGTTGGCGTTGGCGCCTGCGCCGGTCCAGGTCACCGTGCCCGCCGAAGCGGCACGGCCGCAGAATACGAGCGCTCCCACAACGAAGACCATCAACAATGAACGTTGCGTTTGCCTCTTCATCGACAGTCCCTCCTCAGGCAGCATCCCGACACAGAAACCTCCGTCTCTCAATCTCGTCCGCATTTTACGCTCCTTTCATACAACCTACTTCATATGCACGGCTACATTATTATAGCGCATCGGTTTGGCAAATTCATTGTCATTTCGCGGAAATGTGTTATTGTTTTGCGACATGATGACTGCGGTTAGAATCGGGCTGATAGCCGATACGCGCTCCGCCTATGCGCGGGCGGAAGTGCGCGGGATTATTGCTTATGCGCGGCTGAACAACTTGCCGTGGAGTTTCGCCGGCGGCATGGATTCTCCGGCGACCTGGCGGATGCTGCGCCGGTGGAAGCCCCAGGGCATCATCGGCATCACCTTGGAGCGGGTTCTGCGCAGCCGGGTGCCGGCGGTGAAGCCGCTGCTCCCTGACCCTGCGGGTGTGGCGATGCTTGACAATGAAGCGATCGGCCGCATGGCTGCCGAACATGTGCTGTCGCGCGGCTTCCGTCATCTGGCGTTTGTCGGCGAAAGAGGCGCAGACTTTTCGGAAGACCGGGGCAACGGCTTTCAATCGCAATGGCGGTGTACCTGCGGCGACCGGCCCGAAGCCAGTTTTCACCGCTTGAATCTCCCGTATGAGGAGGGCATGGATTGGCATACCCATCTAGCCAAACTGACCCCTTGGCTGAAGTCGTTGCCGAAGCCGGTCGGCATTCTGGCGGTGCGCGACCAGCGCGCCCGCGAAGTACTGCAAGCCTGCCAGGCCATCCATTTGCGCGTGCCGGAGGATGTGGCCGTGGTGGGCGTCGACAACGACGATCTGCTTTGCGAAATGTCTGATCCGCCGCTGTCCAGTGTCAGCGTGCCGTGGGAGCAGATCGGGCATCACATGGGTGCCTCCATCCAGCGGTTACTGCAGGGAGACGCGCGGCCCCGAGTTCCGCCCCTGATCGCACCCGGCGGCGTCGTGGTCCGCCGTTCGTCGGATGTCTACGCCACAGCGGACGAGGCAGTGGTGCAGGCCTGCCGGCATATCCAGGAACACGCGTCGGCAGCGTTAACCGTCGAGACGCTCGCGCGCACGGCCTCCGTCTCCCGGCGCGGCATCGAGCGGCGTTTCCGGAAGGAATTGGGGCGCTCTCCCCGCCAGGAGATCGAGCTGATCCGTTTCCGAAATGCCCAACACTTGCTGCGCGAAACCGATCTGTCCATGGCGGCCGTGTCCGAGCAATGCGGCTTCACCTCCTGCCAACGGTTGATCGCCGTCTTTCGCCGCAGGGTGGGAACGACTCCCAGCGCCTATCGCGCCACCTACCGGACACGGCTATAATACGGCACGTCACAGCATCTTTTGCATGTTGTCCCAAACGCTGTCCAGCGCCTCAACGACCTGCTTGTACAGGGCGTATTTCAGCTCATAGACCGCCATGTTCTCAGGTATTGGCTCCGCCCTGCTTTTCGTTTTGATCATCGCCTGTGCGGCCTCTTTGAAATCCTTGTACTCACCCACAGCCACCGCCGCAGTCATCGCGCAGCCCAGCGCGCCGGTCTCGTTGACGTCGACCGTTTCGACGGGATGCCTCATCACATCGGCGAAAATCTGCGTCCACTCGCTTGACTTCGCCACTCCGCCCGCCAAGCGGATTTCTCTTACGGGTTTGTTTCGCGTGGCAAGCAGCTTGTCGAAATGGTGCCTGTGCGAGAAGGCGATCCCTTCATACATGCCGCGAAGAATATGGGCGCGGGTGTGATAATTGCTGAGGCCGACAAAACAGGCCTTCGCGTTGGGGTGCGCGTTGCTCCCCATCAGGAAGGGCAGGAAAAGGGGGCAAAACGCATTCGCAGGGACGGATGCCACCAGGGCGTTCACAATCTCGTATATCGATTTCCCTTCCAGCTTGGCCTGCGCCTTAACCTCGGGCAGCAGGGTGTTGATGAACCACTCGTTGTTGCCTGCCGAGGTGGGGCTGCACTCTTCGATCAAGTAGTATTCGGGGTTGCAGAAAATGGAGTTCATCATCACGCTACCGTCAGTGACCGCCTCCTTTCGGATATATTCGTTGATGCTCCAGGTGCCGGCAATCATACACACCCGCTCTTCGTGAGCGGCGTCAACAGCAAGGGCGCAGGCGTCGATGTCGAACATGCCTCCCGCCACCGGCGTGCCGGCTCTGAGGCCTGTCAGCTTGGCCACCTCATCGGTCACATACCCGCAGATATCCGTTGAATTTCTTAGAGGCGGCAGCAGCTCTTTGGCAAACTCAAGGCCGAACAGGCTGAGCAGCTCATCATCGTAGGCCCGTGTTTCAAGGTTCACAAAGTTGGCCCCGGAGTAGTCGGTGATCTCTCCGTAAGCTTCGCCTGTCAGCCTGAACCGCACGTAGTCCTTACACTCGAAGATATACTTGATTTTGCCTATGCATTCCGGTTCATGATCGCGCAGCCAGGCCAACAGCGACACCGGCTGGCAAGCCAGAATGCTTTGCCAGGAGAGCTTGAACACCCGCTCCGCTGTGCCGTCTTTCTTCCATTGCGCCGGATACGCATACGCGCGGTTGTCGGTGGAGATGATGCCGTAGCGGACGGGTTTGTTGTCCTTGCCCCAGAGGTAAAGCCCTTTACCGTGCCCGCAGCAGGCGATGCCCGCAATCTCGGCAGGGAGAACGCCTGTTTGAATCAGCAGCTCTCTCAACACCTGACAGTTCTCCTGCCACATCTCCTCCATGTCCCGTTCGGTGAATCCGGGCCTGGGCTTAATCATTTTAGTCTCTGCCGAGCAAACGCCGACCTCCGTGCCAGCGGCGGTATAGAGCGCGGCCTTTGTCAGAGTGCCCCCGTTGTCGAGTCCGATGTAGTATTTCATAGTTTCTCGAACTGTCTTTCCATAAACGATACGGCGTCTTTTATCGCCTGCACGTTGTCGCTGTTCGGATCGTTCCACATTTCCAGCACATACGGGCCTTTGTAGTTGAGCTGCTCCAGCTTCCTAAAACACTTGGCAAAGTCGACGCAGCCCGTGCCAAAAGGAACGCACTTGAACTGTCCGGAAAAGGTTGACGTGACAGCCTTCGTTTCCTTGAGGTGGACGCCCACGATGCTGGCGATTCCCTTGGCCAGCTCTCTTTCAACATCGTTGCCCCAGGCCGAGAGATTGCCCAAATCCGGGTAAAGCCTGTACCACGGCGAATTGATCAGCTCTTCGTACCACAGGTGCTTGGCGATCGAATTCATGAAGGGCGTGTCCATGATTTCCATGCCCAGCATCACCTGATGTTTCTCTGCCAGCTTCGCCGCCCATCTCATTCCCTCCATGAAAGCCTGCACGCTGATATGGGTGGACGGCTCATAATAGACGTCGTAGCCGGCGAGCTGGATGACGTGTATCCCTTGGTCTTCGGCGAACGCCACCGCGCGCTCCATCAGCTCGTAGGCTTTTGCTTTTAACGCGGGATCGGCGCTGCCGAAGGGAAAGCGGCGATGAGTGCTCAGGCACAGCGAGCGCAGGGGCATCTCCGACTCTTTGCAGGCGCTCAGCAATTCGGCGCGCGCTTGCCTGTCCCAGTACAGCCGTCCGATCCGCTCCTCCGTTTCATCGATGGAAATCTCAACGAAGTCAAACCCCAGCTCTTTTGCGGTTCGCAGGCGTTGACTCCACCCCCACTCTGGAGGGAGCGCCTTCTCATATAACCCGAATAGGTGTCCGTAGAACATAGTGATTCATCTGTTGCCTTATACCTCTTACGAATTTCCCGCAACGATGATCGCGGCAATTCCCGAAACAAAAAGGATGACCATCAGGGTCAGCATCACATTCAGGGATCTCGGCGCGCCTTTGAACTCTTTCCAGATCAACAGGCCCCAAAGCGCGGCAACCATGGTTGCGCCTTGGCCGAGGGCGTAGGAGACGGGCGCCCCGGCTTTGCCGGCCGCGAGGTAGCTGAGGCCGGTGCCAAGCCCCCAGACCAAGCCGCCGAAGACGCCGACCAGGTGTGTCCTGAAAGAGCCGCTGAAGTAGTCCGCATAGCTGACCGGGCTTCCCGCAAACGGCTTTTTCATGACCCACGTGTTCAGCGCAAGATTGCTGACAAACATACCCAGGGCGAAGATGAAAAAGGCGGAGTAAGGCGTCGCCATCCCCGGCGTCGGCGCTTCGAAATGATTCAAGTCCATGGCCGCCGCAACAAAGCGGTAGAAGAAGGAAATCAGGATGCCTGCAAGGATGCAAAGAACGATTCCCTTGACGCTTTTCTGCTGCTTCTGACGTCCCATTTTCTGCGCGGCAATGCCATCCAGAATGATGGCCAACGTAATCATCCCCACGCCAAGAAACAGGATCAACACATTGCCTTTGGGGTTCTCAATATAGTTGACAATGACGCCCAAGACGAGTCCGATGCCCACCCCTAACGGGAAGGCCACCGATAGGCCGACGATCACAATGGCGGCCGTCAGCAACAGATTCGAGGCGTTGAAGATCACCCCGCCAGCAAAAGCATTGAGAACATTCACGAGGCTGACCTGGCTTAAGTCGTTAAGGAAACTTCTTCCGCCTTCTCCAAAGCTGCCCAAGGTGAAGCCCAAGATGACCGACATCAGCAAGACGCCGATGACATAGTCCCAATAATAAAGCTCTTGCCGCCAGGTTCCGGCGACCATCTTCTGGGTGTTGCCCCACGAGCCCCAGCAAAGCATGGTGACGAAGCAGAGCGCGACTGCCAAAGGATAGCTGTTCACAATAAACATGATTTTACACTCCGATTAGTTTGCACAAGGCTCCATTCCGTCACGGCAGGCCGGCCAAACGCCGGACCGCCTCTTCCGAAAGCGCCTCGCGCACAAACACGACGTCGGCCAATGCCCCCTGGAAGGCCTCCGGCCCGCTGTAGTTGGGGTTGCAGCCGAAGCCCACATTCTTAGGCCCCGGCTGGAAGCTCGCCGGCACGGCTGCCCTGCCGACTTGCTTGCCGTTGACGTACAGCGTCAGTTCCGTGCCCCTCTTGACCACCGCCACATGCGCCCACTTGCCGTTCTCCACACGCCCGCCGGACACGTGGCAGCCGCCGTTGGGCTGCTCAATGCTCACCACCAGCTCTTGGTCCTGCACGGTGACACGCAGCGGGTCATTCGCCGACGAGCACCAGGCCGACACGATCTGGTGCCAGCGCCGGCCGTCCACCTCCAGACCCTGCGGGCAGAACCACGCCGCAAACGTGTAGGTCCGCAAGGGGAACTGCGGGGCGTCGTAAACGAGCTTCGAGGACGTGCCGTTGAAGGCCAGCGCACCCTGCGCCGACCCGGCACGTCCTGCCAACGGCGCTACGTCCTTGCTGAACAGCAGCTTGCCCTCTTGGGGTGCCGGAACGCCTGCCAGCGATGCCTTCAGGACGACTCCGCGCAGGCTAGTCTGGGTGTTCGTGCCCAGCGTGAACGAAAACGGGCCGTTCACCGCACTGGCTTGTCTCCCAGCCAATCGTGAATCGACCTGCCAAAAATATTTCACGCCCGAAACAGGCGGAGCCGCCCAATTGAATTCCGTCACCGTGAGACCCGTCTTCTGCAACAGCGTGGTCTTGAAGTCGGGATCAGTCGAGATGCGCAACTCGTAGACCGACCCGGGCTCTGCCGCGTTCCACGCCAAGGTTACCTCTTCCATCGGCAGGACCGCGCCCGCTTCAGGGTAGAGCAGGCTGAACGGAGCCGGCGGCGCGTTACGCACGGGCAGCCAGGAGCGGTACAGCGTGCCGTAGGCCCCGGCCGACCCGAAATCGCACAGCACCACGCGCTTCCCCTCGGCCGCCTGCGTCGCGAACGCGGCGATCGGGCCGAGCGGTTTGGCCTTCATGATTGGGTCATCGGCCGACAGCGGTTCCAGCGGAAGCGCTGCTAGATCAAGTTCAGGCATGTCGGCGGGATCCATTGCGTTATACTTCTGGTCAAACGCCAGCAGGAGCGGTCCGCGCAACAGCGACGTGTTGAACCGCACGTGCTGGTCGCCGCGCAAGGCCCGGAGACGGAGGTCGAGGCTCAGCGTCACCTTGTCGCCCGGCTTCCAGGTTCGATCAATCTTAAGATAGGTCCCAGGCACCACCTTCTCCACCGCCACGCCGTTGACGGTGACCTTCGTCGCTTTGGACCATTCGGGGATGCGCACGAAGAGCGGCAAGGCCGACGCCTGCGGTGGGCGAACGTCAACCTCCACGGTTCCGCCTCGGGGGTAGTCGGTCGCTTGAATAAACGACCAAGCCTGTCCGTTTTCGAGCTGGACCTTCGTTTTTCCGGGACCGTAGTAGTTCAGATACAGGCCGTTCGTGCCACCGAGAACCGACCACTGACCGAGCAACCCCAGCCCGTTGGGGCCGTTGACGCTGCAGCAGTTCAACTCCGGCGTGCCGGGCCGCGATTGGAACACGATCTGGTGGGAGGACGCCACCCGCTTGCCGTCCATCGGCGTGTCGTAAGTACACCAGCGTCCGGAGGGATGCTCGTAGCCGAGCACGGCGTTCCACGTCGCGAGTTCGAGCGCATCGGCGATCCGGCTGTCGCCGCTCAGGCGCAGCGCCTCGACGCTCAGCGTCATCCAGGCCACCGTGCAGCAGGTCTCGATCGAGCCGGACTGGAACGGATTGCCGACCGCCTGCTCGTTCGTGCTGAAGCTGCCATTATTGTGTACATCCGTGCGGAATATACTTCGCCACCAGTGGAGCAGCGCCTGACGGTAGGAGGCGTCGCCGGTGATCCGGTACAGTTCAGCGAGACCGAGCATGGGGTGCAGGCTCTCCCAGCGCGGCTTGGGTGTCTGGTAGAACTCGACGCCCTGCAGCGCCATCCGGTGGTAGTCGCCCGCGGGCGGCTTCTGCCAGTCCTGCTCAATCTCGCGCATCAGCCGCAGGTAGGCCTCTTTCTTGGTCTCGCGGTACAACAAGCCGAGCGCGTGAATCACGGCCATGTTCATCTCTTGCGATCCCGCGTCATGTACCCGCTTGCCGGTGTCCAGAAAGGTCGCGCACAAGAGGTCGGCCGCACGCGTGGCGGCGCGCAGCGCGTCCGCATCGCCCGTATCGCGATACCAAAGGAACAGGCCTAGCATACAGTGATAATGCCCCCAGAGGTCCCAGCGGGCCATGAGGTGCTTGTCCGGGAAAGGGCCGAGGTAGCCGTCGTCGGCCTGGGCCGCGATGAGGTCGCGCACGAACCGGGCCGTCACTTCGCGCAAGGCCGGATCGTCCGAAAGGCGGCAGGCCAGCACGCAGGAGGTGAGGTACTTGCCCGCGAACTCGCCCGCCCAGGGCACCGGATTCTCGTAGGGCGGCTTCCGGTCACGCAGCCGCATCATTTCCAACATGCCGGGATTGGCGTCCGGCGCGGGGATCAGCCAGTTGTGAATGATGCCGTCGAGCCGCGCGGCCATGGGGCCTTCGAGACTCATATGGATGCGCGGCACAACCAGATCTGGCGAGGGCGCGGTCGCTGACGGCTCTTTCGCATAGCAGAAACTAGCGGCCAGAAGCACGCAAGACTCGCCCATCAGGATCAGCTTTCTTTTCATCTGCATTCCCCCTTATTCGAGCCCCAACGGCAACTTAACAGCCGATTGGTTTGTTGCTGATGATCTTAGTTTGTTTCCCAAGAAACGGAATGGACGTAGTGACATATATCATGTACATAATGACAGAGCCTTGAATGTGAAGCACCTCGGGCATCTGGTTGCACCAGGCCTTTCTGGACTGGCCAAACGCTTGCGGTTTCCGTATTCTC
>CAYSXF010000014.1:0-14821 GCA_964434815.1 uncultured Lentisphaeraceae bacterium | reverse complement strand
CTACACCTCTCTATTCGTCGGCAGCGTCAGATGTGTATAAGAGACAGCTCTGCGGAAGTCCGTTTCGTCGTGACGCCTGAAGGTGCTGCGGCCCCGTGCGCCACGCTCGCGCGACCAGTTGCGGTGAAGCGCGGCGAAACGCTGCCGGTCGAAGCGCAATGGATCCTGCCCGCGACGCCCGCTGACTTCTATCGCGTCAGCGCAGAGCTGTGGGAGAGCGGCAAACGGGTGGACATCGAGGAGGCCGCCTTTGCGGTCTGGAGCCCCGAGGTGATCGCACGCGGCCCACGATTCACCAAAGACGGAACACGCTTTATGCTCGACGGCCAGCCGCAGTTCCTCATGGGCAGCCAGACGTACTGGGGCCAGAACGGTTCGGTGACCGCGCGTTCGCCGCTCGGATTTGACCGCGACTACCGGCAGATGCGCGACTTCGGCCTGCGCTGGACCCGCTGTTTCGTTCCCTTCGCCACCGAAGAGGACAGGCGCATCAGCGACGCGATGGTGCAGCTCTCGCAGAAGTACGGAATCGTCTTCTACCACACGCCGAACCTCTCCAATACCGCCGACCCCGAAATGCTCGCCAAGCAGCGCAAGACCGCGCAGGAGATCGCCAAGCGTTACCAGGACGTGCCGGGGTTCGCGATCGACATCTGCAACGAACCCTCGTTCCATTCGACCGACGCCGCGCTGGTGAAGTCGTTCGGGCAACCCGCCATTACTGAAGGCGCGTGGGACGATCCCGCACCAACCGCGTTCTGGTGGCACATGACACGGACGCAGCGCGCGTGGGCCTCAAACAACGCCGCCGCGATCCATGCGGGCAAACCGGCGACGTTGGCTTCCGTCGGCTGGAGCCAAGGCTGGGGAAATATGGGCAAAACAGCGGACATGAAAGATCCCGCCATCGCCTCGCTTGACCTCGACTTCACCGACCGCCACTATTACGGCAAACCCGCCCCGTTCGCCGCCGAACTCAAAGACGTGGATCTGCGCGGGCTCGGCAAACCGTTCATCCTCGGCGAATGCGGCGCCAAAGACCACCCGACGTTCAAAGCCGCCGACCCGTGGGGCATGGGCGACGACGACGCGTCGTATGACCAGCGCTTCTCCTATCTGGCGCACAACGCCTTCGGACTCGGCGCGGCCTGCATGTCCTGCTGGCACTGGCGCGACCCGATGGAGGGCATCTTCCCCTGCGGCATCGCGCACCAGACCGGCGTGCCGCGCCCCACCGCGCAGCTCTACCGCGCCATGGCACTGACCTTCGGCACGCTGAAACTGCGGTCGGTGACGCCGGAAGTGTATGTCGTGATTCCAGACTCCGGACGCCAGGGCGGACAGCGCGATGCGGTGATCCGCGCCTTCCACAAATCGGCCGACCTGCTTGTCGCCTGCCGCGCCGGATTCGGACTCATGCCTGACGGCTCGCTTGACCGCCTGCCGCGCGAAGCCAAGGCGCTGGTCTATCCCGTGCCCTTCGATCCGAGCGATGAGGTGATCAAGCAACTGACCCGCTTTGTCGAGGCGGGCGGCAGCCTCTATGTGTCCGGCGACCTCTCGTACGACGCGCAGCGCCGGCCCACGCGGCGCGACCGCCTGCAACGACTCTGCGGCGTCGAGGCCGTCGGCGAACCGCGAGCGAAACCGCTGGAGCTACCGCCCGCGTTGAACGCGCTGTCCTCCGCGCGTCCTTTCCTGACCGTGAAGCCTGTGGGAGCCGAAGTCCTTGCGGCCAGCGGGAGCACGCCGGTCCTGACGCGTTGCCGCCTTGGCAAAGGTCAAGTTTGGTTCAACGCCGAACCCGTCGAACTGGATATGGCTCCCACGAACGGCGTGGCCACGTATCTGGCATTCTTGAAGTCATCCGGAATCGAAGGTCTGCCCGCAGCGCCCGACGCTCCGGGTCTGCATGTGTTCCGCGTGCCCGGCGAAGAGTCGGACGCATGGATCGTATCGCAGAGAAACGGGCAGCCTTGGAACGGAACTTTGGGTGGTTTCGATGTCGCGCTGCCAGAAGGCGGCGAAGGCGTGCTGATCGTCGGCCACGATGGTGCACTGCGCGCCGCCGGATGTGCGGGCACTATCAGAAAAGACGGGCGTGAGCTTCTGAGCTGCACGGCACGCGTTTTCGCTGTCGCGCCGAACGGCGGATCGCTCGCAGATGCGAAAGGTCTGCTTGTGCTGCCTATAGGAGCAGGCGAAATTCGCCTAGCCCGGACAGGCGCGAATATGGGCGCCGAAGCGGGCGAGATTCAGAGCGGCGCATGGCACCGCTTCGGGCCACTGCCTGTCAGCCGCGCAGGCGACTCGCTCATTCTCACTGTTCCCGACGCTCACGCGCGCGACATGATCCGCGTCACGCGTTCCACGGTTTGGCAATCCATCTTTCATTAACTGACAGATGTGACACACGTGAGTATTGTTTGTTCCACATTGCTTTACGCGTGGGGCATGAAGTAAACTTCACGACGGTCAAGTTTCTTAGTGTTTCCTAACAGTCTATTAGTCTACAGCCTAAACAACCTGACTCTCGTCTGGATGATCTACCTAGACCACAATGCGACCACGCCGCCTGCGCCCGAGGCGGTGATAGCGATGAACGACTGCCTCAGCCAAACCTGGGGCAATCCTTCCAGCCTGCACGCGTGCGGCCAGCAGGCGCGCGCGGCACGCGAAGCCGCGCGGCGCTCACTGGCCGCGCTGATCCATGCGCCGCCCGCTAACATCCTCTTCGCCAGCGGCGCGACCGAAGCAACCAGCCAGCTCCTGCTCGGCCCTCACTTCAAACCCGAGTGCCAGCCGCGCCACCTGATCGTCAGCGCCGTCGAACACCCCTGCGTGCTGGAGCCTGCACACGTGCTGGAATCTCTCGGCTGGTCCGTCACGCGCGTCGGCGTGGATGCGGAAGGTCGCGTCGATCCGCAAGCGGTAGTTGCCGCGATCCGTCCGGACACTGCGCTGATTTCCGTCATGCTGGCCAACAACGACACGGGGGTGATCCAGCCAGTCCGCGACATCGCCGCGCTCGCGCGTCAGCGCCGCGTCCCCGTCCACACCGACGCCGTGCAGGCCGTCGGACGCATCCCCGTCGATTTCGAAGCGCTCGGCGTGGATTACCTGACTCTCTCGGCGCACAAGTTCTATGGGCCGAAGGGCGTGGGGGCGCTCGTGTTCCGCGACGTCTCCGCTGTCGCGCCGTTGCTCTTTGGCGGCTCGCAGGAGCGCGCCTTGCGTGCGGGCACAGAGAACATGCCGGGCATCTGCGGACTTGGTGCGGCAGCCCAGCTCGCGCTACGTGAGATGACGGACAACGCGACGCGCATCGCCGCGCTCCGAGACCGCCTGCAAGCGGGCCTGCTCGCGGCATTCCCGGACGCGCTTGCCAATGGCGCCAACGCGCCACGCGCACCCGGCACGCTGAACATCACCTTCCCCGGCATCGACGCCGTGACCGCCGTCATGAACCTCGATATCGCCGACATCGCGGCAGCGACCACCTCGGCCTGCTCCACAGCCAACCATCAGCCCCCCCATGTGCTGACCGCCATGGGACTCGCGCCGGAGTTGGCCCTTGCCTCTCTCCGCTTTTCATTGGGCCGCACCAACACGGCAGCGGAAATCGACCGCGTGATCGTCACCCTGACCGAACTCATTCCGCAACTCAGGCGTTGAGCTCACGGCTGTCCGGTCTGCCCCCCCCGAGCGCGTCCAAATGCCGGCCAGCCAAACGCGGACCCTAGAGCAGTTTCGCTAAATGTGTAGCCGTTTTTGGTAGGGACTCCTACCCGAGTCGTCCGCGGCGGGTTCGGGGAACCCGCCCTACCTGACATGAACCAACGGCCATACTTTAAAATAAACCGCTCTAATTGGAGTGTCTTTTTCTTATTTCACACTTTCGAAAGTGTGAGAGCAGCGAGATCCTCTCCTATTCATCTCCTGAGAGCGGGCTCACTTACTCTGTGGCCATCGTGTACCAACGCGAAGCGGCTCGCGAGGACGCTCGCCCAACAAATCGCACTTTATTCGCATGGAGCGAGCGTCCCCGCGAGCCGTAAAGCGGCTACACAATACATTAACCCGCTCTAGCGCGTCACGCCTCGCGCTCGAACGTGAGGCCGAGGGCTTGGCCTGTCGCGCGGATGTGCTTCGCCGCAGCGGCGTATTCCTCTTCGCCCTTGAGGTGTTCGATCATCAGCGGCGGAGGAACTGGCATCGCCGCCAGACGCCGGAGATACGTGCCGTAATCGAGTTTTCCCAGACCGGGCCGAACCTCGCGGAAGTGGACATTCATCTCTACATCCCACGTCAGATCCTTCGCATGGCAGCTCACGATCCAAGGCGCGAGCTTGTCGAAACACTCGTTCAGCACATCCGTGTTGCGGTAGAATTTCTCGGGGGAACTGATGAGGTTACACGGGTCCAGGTGCACGGCGAAACCAGGGCGGTCAACAGCCTTGATCATCGCGAGATAGCGGTCGGCCGACTCCGGCATGGTCCAGCCCATCACCTCGTAGCAGAACTTCGCGCGCCGCGGCTTGACCGCATCGATGATCGCACGGGCATTTTCGACCGCGGCATCAAAAAACCGTTGCGTGAAGTTGTCGGGGTGCGGTCCATACCACACGTCCGGATTGAATGATCCGGCGATATCGACGCAGCATTTCGCCCCGACGGCGTCAGCCAGCGCCAGCCCCTCGGTGACGTTGGCGAGGTTCTTTTTCCGCTTCTCAGAATCGGGATCGAGCAGATTGCACCAGCGCCCGACCTCGGCGATCACAACGTCAGCCTCGCCGAATGCGGCCTCAACCGCCCGGATACGAGCGGAGTCTGCGAGCTCGACCTTCGGGCAATAAGCGGCCCGGTAACCTGCGGCCCGGTGCCAGCGGGCGAGTTCGGCGGGATCGTCGGTCTTGGCAAAGGCCGGCGCGCCCAGCCGGAGGTGGCGGCCCGCGCCAGCCGGAGCTGCGGCTCGCGCCGGCACGGCCAGCGCCGCACCGGCGGCAAGCGTGGTTTGGAGAAAAGTCCTGCGGTTAATCAAAGCGATGCTCATGGCAAACCTCCGTCTTCGCCGTTGGTTACGGCTTATCATGACGCGTAGGTTGTCAAACAGAGCCGGACAAGTACAGTCTAAAAAGTCGCATCGGACTCGCTTGAACATATGCATAGCCTTTGTTAACCTCTCCGACAGCGCCACATGGTTGTCCCGCGCACCGGTCTCTAGTCGGTCAGGCAACATCTGACATGGCGCGCGGGCAACTCGATTTCAGACATTCGAAGAAAGGACGTGGCGACTGTGCGCATTGTGTTTGTTGACAATCTCATGATCCGTCGCTACGGGCAACTGAAACTGAGTCCCGGCAGGGCGTTGACGAACGGTGCGGTGCGCAATAACTGGCGCGTCTGCGAGTTCAGTGACCGAGACACGGCCCGTTTCGAGTCCCCTTTTTACATTCGCCCACTCGGGCGCTTAATTGCCAACAGGAAACTGGTTGAAACCTGCGACCGATTCAAGCCGGATCTCGTGCTCATCGGAAATTGCGATATCATCGGCAACCAGGCGCTGCGGGACATCCGCAAGCTGCTGCCCAGAGTCAAAATGGCGCATTTCAACGTGGATCCCCTGTGGCAAGAAACCACTAAGAATCAAATCAGGGAACGACAGGAGACCTGCGATGCGATCTTCGTGACCACCGGAGGCGCTGTTCTCAGGCAGTTCTGTACCGGAAGCAACGTCGTCGCCTATATGCCCAATCCGGCGGACGAGGCGTTGGAAGATCAGAATAACGCCCTCAAAAGCGACTTCGTCCACGACTTGATTTTTTGCGGTGTGGGTCAACCGACCGATTCCCGGTTTCCGCTCGTGGCCCGTCTGCATGAAGCGCTACGGGGCCAAGTCAGGTTCGACAGTTTCGGCATGCACGGACACGCGGCGGCGTGGGGAACCGCATACGAGAGCGTTTTAGCCAGCAGCAAAATGGCGCTGAATCTGAACCGTTTCGAAGGGTGGAGCCTGTATTCATCCGACCGCATCGCGCACCTGATGGGAAACGGCCTCTTGACTTTTCTCAGCAGCGAAGGCGGATTTGAACGCTTTTTCTCAGAAAAGGAAGCGGTTTATTTTCGCGACGTGGAAGACCTTGCAAAAAAAGTGATCGCGTTTCACAAGGATGACGCCCTCAGGCGCTCGGTCGCCGCTGCCGGCCGCAGCTCCTATTTCCGGCTGTTTAGCGGCGCGCGCATTCTGAAGTTCATCGCCGAAACGACACTGGGGCTGCCGCTCAGCGAGCCTTACGAATGGGCGAACGAGGTCTACCGCTGAACGTCGCGGTGTCCGCAGCCTGGCAGCCCTTCCTGACAAAAAAGGCCCCGCCCGCTACCGGGTGGGGCCGTCTGCGGCAGGCCGCTGATCGATTAGGCTTGATCAGATCAGCTTGCGGGCGATCAGCTCTTCGGCGATTTGCACCGCGTTCTGCGCCGCGCCCTTGCGGATGTTGTCGCCGCAGCACCAGAGGGCCAGCCCGTTCTCGACGCTCGGGTCCACACGGATGCGCCCGACGTTGACCACGTCGCCGCCGCCAGTGTAGAGCGGCATCGGGTACTGGCTGGCAGCCAGATCGTCGATGACCTTAACGCCTTCCGTCTTGGACAGGATCTCGCGTGCGGCCTCCGGCGTCATCGGCGCGCTGAACTCCGCATGCACAGCCACCGAGTGGGCGTAGAAAACCGGCACGCGCACGCACGTGGAGGCGATCCTCAGATCAGGGCAGCCGAGGATCTTGCGCGACTCGAAGGTCATTTTGGCCTCCTCAGTCGTATAGCCCGGCATCTCCTTCTTGGCGCCGCCGATCTGCGGCAGCACGTTGAAGGCGATCTGGTGGGGATACGCTTTGACGCTCATCTCGCCGCCGGTCGCGTACGCGCGAACCTGCTGCTCCAATTCTTCGATCGCCGCGCGTCCCGTGCCGCTCACAGACTGGAAGGTCACGGCCGTCAGGTGCCTGAGCGGCACGCGCTTGTGGAGCGGCGCGATGCCCATCAGCGTGATGATCGTGCTGCAGTTCGGATTGGCGATAAAGCCCTGGTGCTTCGCGAGCGCGTCGGCGTTGATCTCGGGGATCACCAGCGGCACGCGGTCGTCCATCCGGTAGTCATCGCCGTTGTCGATCACCACGCAGCCGCGCTTGACAGCCTCCCAGCCGAAGAGCTTGGACGCTCCCTTGGAGCCCTCCGTGCCCGCGAACAGCACGATGTCCAAGCCGTCGAACGCCTCGGGCTTAGCCTCGAGCACATGAAACGTCTCGCCCGCAACCTCCTCGTCGCGCTCGCGCGTTGCGAGGATCCGGATTTCGCTCGCGGGAAAATTCCGCTGGCGGAGAACCTTGACCATCTCCGTGCCCACCGCGCCGATGCCAACCAGACCGACCTTGTACTGCTTCATTTTCTGACCTTCTTGTTGCGTGAAAAATGCGGCGTAGTTTATTCCAAACGCCGGGGAAGTGCAAATGCATTTTGAGGCCGTGCGAACGCTTGAATCCTCTGCCCTGCCCGCCGGTCACTTCGCGGGCGCCATGTCCACCACCCGCAGCTCGGCCGATGACTCGCCGCCGAAATCGTTCTGCGTCAGCTCAAAAACCACGTCGAAACGGCCGCCTGAAGCGCGCACAGCCTCGACCAGTCCGCCGTTGCGGAACCAGACGCCGCGCACCGTTTCGCCAGATCCCAGCGCGAAAACGAGTTGAAGATGCTCACCGGATGTCCCCATCGATTGCACGCGTTCCACAACCGCCCCGCGCACGCCCCAGCGCGGCGCAGGGTTGCCCATGCCGAAAGGCGCCAGCCGCTGCTGCTCGCGATAGAGCGCCAGCGAAAGGTGCCCGGGCTCCAGCCAGCCGTCCACGGCCAGCGTGCGCACCGCGCCCGCCGACTGTCCCGCGCACGCCGCGCAGAAGCGTTGCTTGAACTCACCGTAGCGACCGGGCTTCAGCCTGAAGCCGGCCGCACGTGCATGCCCGCCGAATCCTTCGAGCGCTTCGCCAGCAGCCGCCAGAGCCTCCAGCGCATGATACCCGTCGCACGCCCGCACCGAACCCCTCCCCACGCCTTCTCCATCGAAAGCCACCACCGCCGCGGGCCGCCCCGCCTCATCGCTGAGCCGCGCGGCCACGATGCCGATCACGCCGGGATGCCAGCCGCATTCTCCCGCGTGCAGACCGTCGTTTCCGACAACCACCGCAGCCTCCCCAAACGCACCCGCACCCACATCCAATCCGCACTGACGGCGCGCCGCCGCGATGATCCTCGACTCGACGCCGCGCCGCTCGCCATTGAAAGCCTCCAGCCGCGCGGCCAGCTCCGCCGCCCGGTCGCGGTTTCGCGTGGTCAGCAACTCGTAGGCGACCATGGCCGACCCCATGCGCCCGGCCGCATTGATGCGCGGCCCCAGCACAAACCCGAACGTGGCAGCGTCCAACGTGTCGACCGTCTGCGGCGAAGCCCGCAACAGCAGCGCCCTCAGCCCCTCGCCAGCACAGCGCGCCCAATGCTTCAGCGCGCTCGCCACGAACACCCGGTTCTCGCCCGTCAGCGGCACGACGTCAGTCACCGTCGCAAGGCCCACCGCCGTCAGCAGTTCACCGCCGAACGGCTTGCCCTGGTACCACCCGTTAGCCTTGCCCAACTCAGCCAGCGCGTGCGCCACTTTAAACGCCACGCCCGCCCCGCACAGGTGCTCAGCGCCAGGAGAGGCACCCAGGCGCGGATTCACAATCACCCCAGCCGCGGGCAACTCCGTTCCCGGCTCGTGGTGATCCGTAATGATGACTTCGACACCCAGCCCATTCAAATGAGCAACCTCGGCCACAGACCCGATCCCGCAGTCCACTGTCACCAGAACGCCCGGCAGCCCGTCTCGCTCACCCAGACAGCGGCTGAGCGCCGCAAAGGTCAGACCGTAGCCCTCCGCTTCGCGGGCCGGCAGAAACGCCTCGGCCGTGCCGCCGATCTTCCGCAGCGCCGTCACCAACACCGCCGCTGCCGCCACGCCGTCGGCGTCGAAATCGCCGAACACGACGATCTCGCGGCTCGCGCGCACCGCCGCCCACAGCCGTTCAGCCGCAGCGCGCACCCCGGGAAAATCACAGGGCGCAGCCAGATGCGCTTTCAGGTCCGGACTCAGAAATACGTGCGCAGCGGCAGGCGTCGACGCGCCGCGCGCCACGAGCAACCGCGCAACCGGTACGGGCAGCCCCACCGCCGCAGCCAGCGCCCTGACGGCCTCTTCATCCGCCGCCGCATCTTCCCATTTATACTTTGGCAACATGTTCTTTAATTAGTCTTTTCGCCTGCCTCACGCAAGCGTAAAAAGAGAATACATAGGCGAAGCATAGAGCGCCGCAGAATCAAGCTATCCGCCGTGCCGTTTTTTGCTATACTGGCGGGCAGAAATATCAATCCGACTTTTCTGAGGAGGCCTCATGGACAATCGAACCCCTTGCCCCATCTGCCGCACGCCCAACGTTACCCGCGCCGCAGCGGGCACCAACACCGCCGAAATCCACTGTCCGCGCTGCGGTCGCTTCCAAGTCCAGACGCTCGCCGAAACGCAGCTCATGAACAGCCCGCCCCCGTTTCCGCCCCAGCACCTGCTCTCCGGACTCTGCCGCAACACGTGGGACATCCTCGGCGAAAAGCTCCTCATCACCGTCGACCTTTTCAAGTCGTGGACCGAACTCGACAAGGTCGCCAAACTGGTGCTGCCGCGCGACACCGATCTCGCCATCAAGGGCGACTACCTGCTCAAATACCTGCGCCGCCGCTCGAAAACGCTCGCGGAAAGCGTGCCCTTGTCGCCCAGCGAACTCGCCGTCGGCTTCTGCTCGAACAAGAACGAGCTGCTCTTCTGCCTGCGCTACCTCGCCGAAAAGAACCTGATCGAAGAGGACACCTCCGCGCCGCGCAAAGGTCCCCAGCAGGGCGGAGGGCTCACCTACCGCCTCACCCCGGCAGGCTGGGCCGCGCTCGATGCCGCCGCCGCTCCAAAGACCCGACCGACCGCGGTCGTCACCCTCAGTCTCGACAAAGACGCCGACACACTCTGGGCTCAGGGCCTCTCCGCCGGCGCTCAGGCCGCCGGCTACACCGCTGTGCGCATCGACAGCAAAGAGCACGGCAACAAAATCAACGACGAAATCGTTGTCGAGCTCCGGCACGCCGACTGCGTGGTGGCCGACCTCACCGGCCAGAACCCGCTCGCATACTTCGAGGCGGGCCTGGCCATCGGTCTCGGCAAGCCGGTCTTCTGGACCTGCGAGGAAAGCGAGGCTCGCGACAAAAAACTCTTTCTCGAGACGCGGCAGTATCTCGTCACCACCTGGACGCGCGACAAGCTCGACGATTTCTCCCGCCGTCTCGCGCAGCGGATCGAAGCCTCGCTTGGACGGCCCTAGAATGCGGCCGGCGACTCGTTATCTGTTGAGCGGCGAGCCGCTCACTCTTTCACGACAATCCGCGTGAAGGAGGCGGGCGGGCATACGCAAGGCACCACTTGCGTCAGCGCTGCCCCGACTTTCTGCCTGTGGAAAATAGGCATCGTCGGCACCGCGCGTGGACGCGTGATGTCCGCAGCAATCTGATCGGACAGCCAAAAGGCGAAACGCCTCTTTAGCGCCGTCAGCTCCAAGCGCAACACGCGTGCCTCCGATCCTGAGTTGTAAACGAACACCACCAGCGCATGGGGATCATCGGACCAAGCCGCTAACACGCGGAACGGCGCGTCCGCCTCTGTCGACACACCCTCCGAAGCCAGCGGGGTCAGAGCCGGAAACCGGTTAATCAGCGCTAGCAGCAGCCCCTCTTCCGTCAGCATGTTCCGCGCGTAGGGCACCCGATGCAACATCTGCACAGGCTCAAACGGCGCACACGTCACGCCGTCCGCGCCGCGCCGCAGCCGCTCCAGCGCCGCGCTGGCCACGCCCAGCGTTTCATACCATTCGGCGTAATAGGCGCGCTCCGCCGCGTCGCCATGCGCCAGCCTCTGCAACACCTGCGCCACGTACCGGTCATGCAAAGGCACCAGCCTCGTTTCTGCCCAAGCCACCCGCGTCCCATGCTCGCGGTTATACGCCTGAACAGCCCCGCACGCACCGGTCGCACCGCAAGACACGAAATCCACCACGTCGCCCGCACGGCGCAGCACGGCCCCCACCGACTCCAGAGAGCCCACGGTGACGCCCACGCTGATCGAAGGGGACTCAGCCTTCATCCCCACCGCATAAGCCCGGCACGTCTCCGCAAGCACATCCACCGAAACCGTGCAGCCCTCCGGCGCAGCCAGCTCCCAAGACCTTACGCCCAATGCTCCCGCAAGTCCGTGCCTCGCTCTCAGCACCGCCAGCGGATGGCCGTTCGTCGCGTTGCAGTAGGCCACCCAGTCGGCCGCTAGCCGCACGCCGGCCGACACATCCGGTATGCGCGAGTCCGCGCACCCCGGCAGGAAAAGCGGAACCCTCACCAGCGGCTCCGCGCCCGCAAGCCTGCAGAAAGCGACAAACTCGCCGGTGCCGAAATTCCGCCCGCCGCTCTCATGCGTCGCGGGTACAGCGGCATGACGCAGCTCGCGCGGCCCCACGCCGTCATACCAGTTGTAGAAACCCAGCCCGTTGACCACCGGCCAGCGCAGCACACCCGGAGCGATATTCCTCACAGCCGACAGCGCCTCGCGGTTCCACCCCGACTCCGCATCGTCCGGCATCAGCGAGAACGCGCGGAACTCCATTTCGCTCCCAGGCTCGATCCGAAACGCGCACTGGAACACGCCGTCCCGGTGCGGCTTCACCGCGAACACCTTGTCCGCCGCCGCATCGCTCTTGACCGAAACCCGTTCCTTTGTCTCCTTTTCCGGCGGCCCGCCGAGCGGTGAAAACCCGAACCGCAGCGTGCCGCCCCCGCTCACGCGCCGGCAGCTTACACGCACGGTGTAGCCCACTTCCTTACGGAGAGGCGGCGTGGTCACCGCGATTCCGCCCGGGCTTTTCCCTCTGTTGGCGACCACATACAGACGACGCCCCGTGTCCGGATCGTTCACCGCCCTCGCGGTCACGCCCCCGCCCGTTGCCGCCATCGGCGTCTGCATGCAGGTGTCCACAGCTTCCTCGGAGAAACACTCCGCGCCGAGCGGATTCTCCGACCCGTCAAGCATCCCCACCTGAAACCCGAGGCGCAGCGGCGCGCCGTTCGTGGCGACCGCCTGCGGCAGCACGCGTACCGTCAGCGGTTCCTGCGCTGTAGCAAAGCCGGCCCACAGCGAAACGAACAGCCAAGCGCCACCCTTCAAGGAGAATTTCCCGCGTCGCGTTTTCACTTGTTCCACGTCCACACGAACTGCCGGTCCGACAGCTTGCCTGCGCCGTCCAGCGGCACCCCTTCCGACCTCAGCAGCGCAATTTTGCGCAAAACAGCTTCGCCCTCGCGGCAGCCGCAGAATCCGCCGATCGTCAGATCCGCTGCCACCACGCGGTGGCACGGCACCTGAGGCGCGAACGGGTTCGCCTGCAGCGCGCCGCCTACGGCCTGCGAAGAAGCGCACCCGACACGGCGGGCCAGCAGCCCGTAGGTCGTCACACAGCCCCGGGGGACTTCCAGCAGCGCCTCGTACACCTTGCGCCGGAATGGCGTCACCCGCGGGTCGCAGGCGATCCGCTCCCGCAACTCACTAACGTTTTTTTTCATACGTGCCCCAACAGAAGTTTTTCGACGGAAGCGCCCGTCTTCTCCACCCGCCGCGGATTCGCCACTGGTTTGAAAGCCGGGTTGTGCGTGCGCAGCGAATCCTTGGGCAGATAATCCCAGCGAAGCGTCGCCGGATACGTGACCGCGATACAGCCCTGCTCGTGCCGCCGCCGCACAGCCTCCTCGCTTTTCTTTGTGATCAGTGCATGCGCGGTCTCTAGCGGAACCAGTTCCGCGCTCTGCGGGCCCGTGCCTTTTTTCACCTCGCACACGACCACGCCGGGAAGCCACGCCTGCGCCTCAGCGACAGTCTTCGAATCCCCCGACACCATGACGACAGGCACCTTGTGCTCCGCCGCGATCGCCGCGTCCACGCCGATCTCCCCCACCTCGCGGCCGTTCAGCCACATCCCCTGGATCGTGGCCGACGAATAGGTGTGCGCCAGCACCCCGCCCGGCGTCAGCGCCATCGCGTGGTAGCCCAGCAGGATCAGCGCCTCCGCCCCTTGGAAATCCTTGAACCGCACGTCGCGCGTCGCACCCTGAATCAGCTTGGCGCGCGGGTCGACCAGCGCCGGATCCACATTGGTGCCGTTCGAGTGCCCGTCCCGCACCACGACCTCCGTCGCCCCTGCCGCGAAACATCCCGCGACGCACGCGTTGATATCCCCGACCATCAGCCGCTTGCCTTCGTCAGCGCGAGCCCCGGTGACCTGCTCGCTCCCGGTGACTCCGCTGCAGCCCTCCATGTCCGTGAACACATACACTTTGAAGGCATAGGCAGGACATAACATGACGAGCCAACATCCCAACAACGCCAAAACTCTCATACCTGCACCCCTCCTCTTTTCATACCTGTATCATACCACCATCCGAAACCCGCTTCAACCCGCGCGGCCCACAGATGGTGTGTCTCAGAAAAGTGGCAGATTAAGGATAAGATTATGATTATGACCGGGGATAGGAACTTATCTTAGCGTCATTCGGGACGGTTCCCTAAACTGACGCGGACGCCTCGGGGATGCGTCCCCACCGAAGAGGCCCCACGCGTGGTAGGGGCGGGTCCCCGAACCGTCCGCCGGTCACCGCGAAGTCCGCCTATAGAGGAAAGCTCCTACGCGCCCCTTCCCAGGCGCATCCTCGTTTCACTGCCCACCCGCGCCTGACACGTCAATGAAATGGAATGCACCCCATCCGCGCGTGCGAGGTTGTTCTGGCTAGAGCCGCCGCACTGGGAGTAAGATATCAACTCAAACGCAGGGAGAAGCTTGTCAGCAGACGCTATCCGCTAAAAAAGGAGACGACCATGGCAGCGACAGACAGACGGGGACAGATCATCGGATTGGCGACATCCGTGGACTATGCGGACGGAGCCGTCGTCAGCAAAACGCTGCTCGACAAAAAAGCCGGCACGCTGACGCTCTTTTCGTTCGACCAAGGGCAGGGGCTGAGCGAGCACGTCTCGCCCTATGACGCCACCGTGCTGGTCACCGACGGAGAGGCCACGCTTGTGATCGGCGGCAAGCCCGTGAAAGTCAAAACGGGCGAAATGGTGATCATGCCCGCCAACGTCCCCCACTCCGTGCAGGCGGATACGCGCTTCAAGATGCTTCTCATCATGATCCGCGAAGAGGTTCCGGCGTAACAAGGCGTTTGAGGCGGATCACGCCAGAGGCTGCACCGCACCGACGAGAATCAGACACCACCCCGCCGCCACGCAGACGAGCCGGCCGACAGAATTCAGGCGCTCCATGCGGCCGCCCGCGGCAAAGATTGCGCAGAGGGCAAGCATAGTCAGAGCATATCCCGCCCCGTACAGAAGCGCATCGCGCAGCGGCGTCCCGCGGATGATCGCCGCCGGAAGTAGAACGCCAGCAAGCAGCCCCGCGCCCACCGGACATCCGAGCGCGCCCAACGTCGCACCGAGGAGGAACAATCCCGGCAGGCCGCGCCCCCCTGCCACACCAGCCGCCTGCCTCGCAGGTGTTCTGAAAAGGCCCGTCAGCGGCAACCCCGCCAACACCATGAGCGGCCCGCTGAAAGCCCGCATGAAGCCGGTCATGCCACCGAACACTCTCGAAAGACCCCAAGC
>CAYSXF010000013.1:0-14916 GCA_964434815.1 uncultured Lentisphaeraceae bacterium | reverse complement strand
GCGCGATACGCCCGCAGTCACTCGGTCTTTACGCGCGTGATCGCGCTGCTGTTGGGCGAGCGCAACTCGTCACATGTGGGTTTCACCTCTTCCGCCAGCAGCAAAAAGGAGTGGGAGAAAGACGCGGGCTTTCAATCTTGGCAAACAGTCACTTCGCATCTCGGACTCCGTTTCGACCCTGCCCACACCGGTGCCGGCTGGAAGATCCAGTCGGTCGTTCCAGAGGGCCCTGCGGATCAGGTGGCCCTGAAACTGGCGCCGGGCGATCTTGTGCTGAAGGTCGACGGAACGCCGGTGTGCGCGACCACCGACCCGGCGTCGGTGTTGAACGGGCCCGAGAAACGCAAAGTCTCGATCGCGGTTCAGTCGGGCACCAACGCGTTGCGCACGGTGACGGTCCAGTCAGCGACGTTTGCTGAGATCCGAGAGAAGCAAAAGACCGCAGACTTCGAAGCGGCGCGCAAGCGCGTTCATCAGGCCGGAAAAGGCACGTTGGGCTACCTCAATATCCAGCGCATGAACTGGGACGACTACTATCGGTTCGAGCAAGATATTTTCGCCGAGGGTTTCGACAAAGAAGGCATGATCATCGACGTCCGCGACAACAGGGGTGGCTTCGTCGCCGACCGCATTCTGGGCGTGCTCTGCGGCAACGTCCATTCGATTGCCGTCGCTCGCAATGCCGCGCCTGCCTATCTGGCGGGCTATTGGGGCCGTCCTGTCTGGGACAAGCCGATCGTGGTGCTCTGCAACCAGAATACGGCCAGCAACGGTGAGATCTTCACGCATGCAGTCAAGACCCTCAAGCGAGGCAAAGTGGTCGGTGTGCCGACCGGCGGTGCGGTGATCGCCACGTCCGAGATCGCGCTGCTCGATCTTGGCACATTGAGGCTGCCGCATTGCGGCTGGTTCTTGCCGGATGGCACAGACATGGAGCTGCACGGCACCCAGCCTGATGAGGTTGTCTGGAACGAGCCCGCCGACCTCGTGGCCGGTATGGACCGCCAGCTCGATGCCGCTATCCGCGTGCTAAAAGAGGAGGTCGATGTGGAAAAAAAGAAGCAGCCGTCCGTCCGGCTCAACTATGCGCGGTAATCTAAACGCGGAGGGACCATCAACTCGTGAGGGAGTGTGCCAATGAGAATAGGTCTTTCACTGATAAGCTATGCGTTACTTACGGTTCTCACCCTTTGCGCGGCAGATGCGCCGACTGTTACGGTGGTCAATAAAGGCTTTTCTGGCCGCAACAGCCGGGACGGCCTGCGCCTGATGGACAAAGAGGTTCTGCCGCTAAAGCCTCAGCACGTGATCGTCTACTTCGGCATGAACGACGCCATGAACTCGGGCAACCTTCTGCCGCTGGCGGACTATGAGGCCAACCTTCGGGCTATCGCCAAGAAGCTGTCGGACAACGGCGCGAAGACCGTTGCGCTGGTGACCATCAACCCGGTGATCGAGGATTATGTGCGGGCGCGCCATCCGAAGCATCCGCAAAAGGAACACCTGCAAGCCTATCTGGCGACCTACGACCAGGTCGTTCGGAAAGTCGCGCAAGAGAACAAGCTTCCGCTCATCGACCTGCGCGAGATCATCGAAAAGAACGGCGGCCCCGTCGTTTCTGAGAAATGCCTGATCCGCTGCGAAAAGAACGGCGGTGGCAAGGATGGCGTGCATCTGACTCCGGCCGCTTACGCCCTGCTGGGCCAGCGCGCGTTCGAGGTGATCAAGAGCCGCGTGAACCCTGGCGACACGGTCGTCTGTTTCGGCGACAGCCTGACTTTCGGAGCGGGCGTCAAAGGCGCAGGCACGGTTGCGGGCGAAACCTACCCGGCAGCTCTGCAGAGATGTTTAGGGCAGCGGAAGTAATTCTGGCATTCACTTGACGCTGCGAGCGTTCTGCCGATACACTGCGCTCGTGAAAATACGCGATCAATATTGGGGAATTGTCTGGTTTGCCTTATGTGCGGCTGGAGCGTGGGCTGAGGCAATCGATGTCGCCGCGTTTGGGATCAGGCCTGACACGAAAGAGAATATGACGCCTGCGGTGCGGCACCTGATGGATGCTTGCACAAACAAGCCGGCGAACGTCATCTTTCCCAAGGGGCGCTATGATTTCTGGCCCGACAAACCGGGCGCGACGGCGACGGCGTTCTGTATCAACAACGCGCGAAAACTGCGACTGGATGGCGGCGGTTCGACGTTCGTTTTCCACGGTCTCATGAATCCGTTCAAGATCACGCGCTCGGAGGACGTCCGGCTGAGCGACTTCTCCGTCGACTGGGATCGCCCGTTCATCACGCAGGGCCGGATTGCGGGCGTGACCGATGAGTCTGTCGATATTGAGATCGACAAGGCCCAGTATCCGTATGTGATCGAAAGCGGACGCGCGTGGTTTACGGGCGAGGATTGGAAGCGCGGCGTGGACGGCTATAACATCCTTTACGACAAGACCACAAAAGAGATCGTTTACAAAACGCACGATAACCCGCTGGGCATGGACTTCAACAAGCGGGCTGAGGAGTTGAAGCCAGGGGTCGTGCGCTTCTATGGCAAGCCCAAGATCAAGCCGGAGATCGGCACTTACATCGCGCTCAACCACGGCCGCTATCTCGTGGTCTGCTTTGAAATCAGTCGGTGCAAAGACGTGATTCTCAAAGATATCACGGTCAACCATTCGTTGAGTCACGGCGTGTTCGCGGCGCGTACGGAGAACCTCACGCTTGACGCATTCAACATCGCGGCGAACGAACTGAAAGGGCGCGTCTTCAGTTCCGTGGCGGATGGTTTTCATCTGATGAACTGCAAAGGCGACGTGGTGATCGAAAACTGCGCGCACACGGGTCTGGGCGATGACTTCCTGAATACGCACGGGCGCAACTGTGTGGTTCAGAAACGCCTCAACGACTGTACGGTGCGGGCAACTGGCGCAGACTGCACGGACGTCGGCGACGACGTGTGGCTGTTGCGCAAAGGAGAGGCGCAGCGCTGCGAGGTATACAGGGTCGGCAGCGTAAAGCATGTGCGGGTGGGGGACAAATGGGGACAGGAGGTCACGTTCTCTAAGCCGCTGCCGGCCGATTTCAAAGAAGGCGATTTTTTCGAAAACAAGACGTGGAACGCGACGCTCACGATGCGCCACTGCAAGATTCTGAAGTGTCACCGCGCGAGGGGCATTCTGGTGACGACACCCGAAAAGGTGGTGATCGAGAAGAATCTGTTCCGTACGGCGGGCGCGGCGATTCTGATCGAGGGCGACACGGATTTTTGGTTTGAGTCCGGCGCGAACAGGAACGTGCTGATCCGCGACAACGTGTTCGAAGACTGCCTCACGTCGGGCTGCGAGACGGGCGGCCGGTGGGAGTGGGGCGAGGCGATCATCACGATCACGCCTTCGCAAAAGCCTGACAGCGTCGAGAGCGAACCCTACCACCGCAACATCCGCATCGATGGAAACACTTTCAAGACTTTCGATATTCCGATCGTGCGTGCGCGCTCGGTGCGCGGGCTCACGTTCAAAAATAACACGATTGAGCACACGGCCACCTACGCACCGTTCGCCTGGCAGAAGGCGGCCTTCTGGTTCGACGGCTGCCGCGAGGTCACGGTGCGTGGCAACCGCTACGCCGACGCTTACGGAGGTCATGCGATCTGGACCGAGCACATGCGGACGGAAGATCTCAATGTGAAGGACGAACGACCGTTCGAGGTGATGGAAAGGCCAGCGTCGAAATGAAAGAGAATGTGCGCGAAAGCCAATAGACAAACCCCTCTCAGCGAGTTGAGTCAGCGCCTCTCGGAACGGGAGATTTTCTCGGTCCGGTCGTTTCTAGGCATTTTATTATCATAAGGTGGAGAGAATAATTATCACATATGGAAAGGTGTGAAAAATAATAAAGCCAAAATTGCCAAAAGAACGCGCAAAATTTGTAATTTCTAAACGATATTGGTATCACAGATTGAAAGGTGTGAAAGATGCTATTTGAGGGGTTGTGCGTTATGAGGACGAGGAATCGCCTTGCTCTTGGAGCGAAAGATATAGTAAGTGTAAGGGATGAATGATGCATCCAATATTCAGGAACACGAATTCGATCTGCCGGTGAAAGGCTTTAAGGGAACGCCGGAGGAGATCGAGCGGCAGTGGTTCGAGCAGGTCTACACGGGGCGCGGCGACTCGATGAAGCAGCTCACGTGGCGCGCTGTGCTGATGGGCTCGGTTCTCGGCGGAGTACTGTCGCTCACGAACGTCTACATCACGCTCAAGGCGGGCTGGAGCTTCGGCGTGGCGATCACGGCCTGTATCCTCTCTTACGCGATTTGGAACGGGTTTTTCAAGCTCGGCCTCGCCAAGACGCCGATGACCATTCTCGAGAACAACTGCATGCAGTCGGCGGCCAGCTCGGCCGGATACTCCACGGGCGGCACGCTAGGCTCCGCGTTTGCGGCATACATCATCTTGAGCGGGCACCCTCTGCCCTTGCCGCTCACGCTCGCGTGGGTTTTCTTCCTGGCCGTGCTCGGTGTCACCATGGCTATCCCGATGAAGAAGCAGATGATCAACATCGAGCAGTTGCCGTTTCCGAGCGGCATCGCCGCGGCCGAGACGCTGCGCGCGCTGCATTCGCACGGCGCCAAGGGCCTGCGCGCGGCGAAAGCGCTGGGCATCGCGTGCGTGGTGGCGGCGCTCGACAAGTTCTGGGCGGAGGGGCTGTCGCTGATCAGCGCGAAGTGGGCGTCGTTCTCGAGCGCCGCGCTGATCGTCCAAGCGGAGAAATGGCTGTTCGGCTCGCACTACGCCGCGCTGAAAGGCCGCACGGTCATGCTCACCTGGGACGCGATCTTCGTTGCGGCGGGGGCGATCATGGGTATGCGCGTCTGCATCACGATGTTCGTCAGCGGCACGCTGTGCTGGGCGGTGTTTGTGCCGGTTTTGCAGCAGCACGGCGTCATCACCGGAAGCGGCTTCCGCGACCTCGTTCAGTGGACGCTCTGGGGGGGCACGGCCTGCATGGTGACGGGCGGGCTGCTGGGTTTTCTGTTGCAGTGGAAGAGCGTGGCCCGCGCGTTCCGCAGTTTCGGCAGAATGTTCTCGCGGACTCCAGCCGGGCTCAGCGAGGTGGAGAAGATCGAGGCGCCGATGTCGTGGTTTGCGGCGGGGCAGATCGTCTCGCTGATCGCCTTGGGCTGGCTTGCGCACGCGTCGTTCGCGATGCCTTACTGGCAGAGCGCGCTGGCGGTCGTCCTTTCGTTTGTGCTGGCGCTGGTGGCATGCCGCATCACGGGCGAGACCGACACGACGCCGACAGGGCCCTTGGGCAAAGTCACGCAGTTGACCTTCGGCGCGCTGAACCCCGGCAACATTTACGTGAACCTGATGAGCGCGAATATCACGTCCGGCGCGGCGACATCATCTGCGGATCTGCTGACCGACCTGAAGAGCGGGTATCTGCTCGGTGCCAATCCGCGCAAGCAGTTTCTCGCGCAGTTCGCCGGTATTTTCGTGGGCACGCTGGTGACGGTCCTGACGTTCTCGGTGCTGGTGCCGGACGCGTCGGTGCTAGGCTCCGAGCAGTTTCCGGCTCCGGCCGCGCAGACCTGGGCCGCGGTCGCCAAGGCGCTGAGTCTGGGCTTGGACGCGCTTGCGCCGGTCAAGCTGTGGTCGATCGCGATCGGCGGCGCGCTGGGCATTGTCTTTGCGCTTCTGCCGTTCATCTTGCCGCGGTGGCAGGCGTATTTGCCGTCGGCCTCCGCCTTCGGGCTGGCGTGGGTCTTCGACTGGTATTACGGACTGCTGTTTCTGATGGGCGCGGTGATCGCCCATGTACTGAAGAAGAAAGCCCCGCAGGCGGCCGAGGAGTACACGTTCCCCGTGGCGTCCGGCATCATCGCGGGCGGCTCGCTCATGGGCGTCATCATCGTGTTCTGGGAGAACGGCGGCGATATGCTGGCCAAGTTCCTCGGGCGGTAGAACCGTCCGAAATAAGTGGATTTATGTGGGTTGTCGTTGCATGAACACTGGCGGGCGCCTTTAGTTAGGCGTTTCCCGCGGAATGAATTTCTCACCACCAGGACAAAGAGGACACAAAGAGCACAAATTTATTATTCTTGGTGGACTTGGCGCTCTTTGTGGCTTGGTGGTGGATGCTATGGTTTACTCCCCTCGCGCGGCAGCCGCATCGCGGTACTTATAGAATGTGCTCTGAACGCTGAAGAGCAGGGCGACAACAAACGTTAGCCCAGCGTATAGCAGAAAACGCGAGGTGCTGACAGAGCCGGTGTGGGCTCCCGCGCCGCTACCGCTCAAAACCTTCGTGATGCCCGCGACCAGCAGGTTGCCGACCGCGATCGTCAGCAGCCAGAAGCTCATGATGATGCTCTTCATTTCAGGTGCGGACTCTCGGAAGGCGAACTCAAGGCCCGTCGTCGAAATCAGAACTTCGGCGGTTGTCAGAATGAGGTATGGCACGATCTGCAGCAGAACGCAGAGCTGCTCGCCGCGCTCGAGGCGCAACTGAATCGCAGCCACGACGAGATAGGAGAGCGCGCCCAGGAACATGCCGGCGGACATGCGCCGCAGCGGCGCTGCGAACTTTCCGATGCGCGGATAGACGACCAGCGTGAGCAGCGGCACGAGCAGCATCACGAGGACCGGGTTCACGGACTGCATCTGTTCCGCGCCGATGGTCATCCCCCACAGCTTGACCGATGTCATGGCCTGTCCCTGGAGCACCCAGGTGGAGTTAGTCTGATCGAAAAGCGTCCAGAAGGCCGGGATCAGCGCGAAGACGAACAGGATGGGCGGCACCGACCTTGCGGCGTCAACCTCCTGGCGGCTGAACCGGCCGAGCGCCGCGTCCCAAAATGATTGGCCGGGTGCGCGGCGGGCAGACAGCGCACGCCAGAATACTTTGAAAAAGCCCGCATGGTGAGTTTGACGACTCGAGGGCACGCGCACATAGTGGGGAGTGCCCAGCCAGAAGATCAGCGTCGCGATCGCCATCAGGATGCCGGGCACGCCGAAGGCGAGGCTGAAGCCCCAGCGGTCTTTGATCCACGGGATAACGAGGAACGAGAAGAACGAGCCGAAGTTGATCGCCCAGTAGAAGGCCCCGTAGGCTTTCTGCAGCAGGTGGTTTTGCTCAGGCTTGAACTGGTCGCCGATAAAGGCGGACACGCAGGGCTTGATGCCTCCCGAGCCGAAGGCGATCAGCGCGAGGCCGACATAGAGAAAGGCCAGCTTCGCTTCGCCGCCGCCAACCCAGTCGCTGCACGCCAGCACGCCGTGTCCGGCGCAGTAGAACAGCGAGACCCACAAAATCGTGTGGTAGCGTCCGATGAGCCTGTCTGAGAGCCAGGCGCCGAGGAGCGGCATGAAATAGTTGACGAAAATGAAGGTGTGGATGATGCCCGTCGACGTGTCCGCATCTTTTCCAAGGCCGCCCTTGAGCACGGCCCCCGTGATGTATCCTGCCAGAATGCTGCGCATGCCATAGTAGCTGAAACGCTCGCACGCTTCGTTGCCAACGATGTACTTGATCTGTGACGGCCAGCGTGCCGTGCGATCTGAGGTGTCAGGCATCTTATAACTCCTCCTTTCTCTTTACACGAAGGGCCATGTGTTCTAATGTGATGGTCATTCGTTTGCGGAACATCCTATTGGTTCATTCAACACAGAGCAAGCAGGGAATCATGAAGAAAACAATAATGCTCATTTTATCTCTCTTGGCCGTACCGGCCTTATGGGCCTCGGCGAAACCGTCCGAGAACACCATCGAGATTCCGTACACCCGCTTCGTCCTTGAGAACGGGCTCACGCTGCTCGTCCACGAGGATCACAAGGCACCCATCGTGGCCGTGAACGTCTGGTATCACGTCGGCTCGAAAAACGAGAAGCCTGGCAAGACCGGGTTCGCGCACCTGTTCGAGCATCTGATGTTCAACGGCAGCGAACACTTCAACGACGACTTCTTTAAGGCCACGGAGAAGGTCGGCGCCACAGACATGAATGGCACCACGTGCGAAGACCGCACCAACTATTTCGAGAACGCGCCGAAGGATGCGCTGGACTACCTGCTCTGGCTGGAGTCCGACCGCATGGGACACATGATAGGAGCGATCACACAGGCCCGGCTCGACGAGCAGCGCGGGGTTGTGCAGAACGAGAAGCGCCAGCACGAGAACCAGCCGTACGCCCTTGCCGACCAGCTCATCACCAAGAGCATCTGGCCGGCCGGGCACCCGTACTCATGGACCGTCATCGGCTCCATGGAGGATCTGAACGCCGCCTCGATCGAAGATGTGCGCGAGTGGTTCAAGACTTACTACGGCGCGGCTAACGCCACGCTCACCGTCGCGGGCGACGTGAATCCGCAGGAGGTGCTGGAGAAGGTGAAGAGAAACTTCGGCAGCGTTCCTCCCGGACCGCCTGTCGCACGGTACTCCGCCTGGATCGCCAAGCGCAGCGGCACGCAGCGCCAGCGCGCCGAAGACCGTGTGCCGCAGGCCCGCCTGTACAAGATCTGGAATATTCCGAACTACGGAACGACCGAGGGCAATGTCCTCGAACTCGTCGGCGACGTTCTCTCGGGCGGCAAGACGTCGCGGCTGTACAAGCGGCTGGTCTACGACGACCGGATCGCCACGGACGTGAGCGCGTACGCCGACCTGAGCGAGATCGCCGGGACGTTCAACATCACGGCCACGGCAGCGCCCGGCGTGGATCTCGCGCAAATCGAAAAGGCCGTCGACGAAGAGCTGGCGCGCTTTCTCAAAGACGGACCGACGTCGCGCGAGCTGCAGCGGGTGAAGACGCAGTACGAGGCCGGGTTCATCCGCGGCGTCGAGCGCATCGGCGGGTTCGGCGGGAAGTCCGACCAGTTGGCGATGAACAGCGTCTATCTGGGCAATCCCGATTACTACAAAACCCACTTGCGAGAGGTCCGCGAGGCGACGGCGCGGCAGCTCAAGGACGCGGCGCGGGCGTGGCTGTCCGACGGTCAGTATGTGCTCGAAATCCGGCCGTTCCCCAAATACGCCAGCGCTGCCACGGATGTTGACCGCTCCAAGTTGCCTGTGCCGGAACTCAAGCCAGAGACGCGTTTCCCGGCCCTGCAGCGTGCGACGCTCTCTAATGGCCTGAAGATTGTTCTGGCCGAGCGTGCCAGCGTTCCGCTCGTGCAGTTCAACCTGCTCCTCGACGCCGGCTATGCGGCGGATCAGTTCGCATCGCCCGGCACGGCGAAGCTTGCGATGGACATGCTCACCGAAGGCACGCGGCGGCGCACGGCGCTGGAGATCAGCGAGGAACTGGCCCTGCTGGGCGCGCACCTGAGTGCGGGCTGCACGCTGGACGCGAGCTCCGTCGCGCTCAACACGCTGCGGAAGAATCTCGACGCCGCGCTGGATCTCTACGCCGACGTGATCCTGAATCCTTCGTTCCCCGAGTCCGATTTTGCGCGGCAGCAGAAACAGCGGCTGGCTGGCATCCAGCGTGAAAAAGCTGAGCCGGTCTCTATGGCGCTGCGCGTCTTCCCTCAATTGCTTTACGGATCTCAACACGCCTATGGCAACCCGTTCACCGGCTCCGGCACCGAGGCCAGCGTGGCCAAGCTGACGCCGGCCGACATGCGGAGCTTCCACGCGACGTGGTTCAAGCCGAACAACGCCACGCTGGTGGTTGTCGGCGACATCACGCTGGCGGACATCACGCCGAAGCTGGAGCGGCTCTTCAGCGGGTGGAAGTCAGGCGACGTTCCGAAGAAAAACATCGCGCCCGTGGCCCAGCGCGAAAAGTCATCGGTGTTCATCATCGACCGGCCTGGCTCGATCCAGTCTGTGATCTACGTCGGCAACCTCGCGCCGCCGAAAGCGAATCCGAACGAGCAGGCGATCGAGCTGATGAACAAGCTTTTGGGCGGCGACTTCACGTCGCGCATCAACATGAATCTGCGCGAGGATAAGCACTGGACCTACGGAGCGCGCAGCTCTGTTTCCCCAGCCCGCGGCCCGCGGCCGTTCGTGACGATGGCGCCGGTGCAAAGCGACAAGACGAAAGAGGCCATGCAGGAACTCGACAACGAGCTGCGCGGCGTCGTCGGCGCGAAGCCGGTCACTGACGCCGAGTTTTCGCGCGTGGTCAAGAATCAGACGCTCAAGCTGCCTGGCTCATGGGAGACGCAGAGCAGCGTGGCCGGCTCGCTGGCGGAGATTGTCAGCTTTGGACTGCCGGACGATTACTGCCAGACCTATGCGGACAAGATCCGCGCGCTGACGCGGGACAATCTGGACGCAGCCGCTAAGACGGTCGTGCAGCCGGATCACCTCGTGTGGGTCGTGGTGGGAGACCGTGTGAAGATCGAGGCCGGCGTCCGCGAACTCAATTTCGGCGAGGTGAAGTTCCTCGACGCCGACGGCCAGCCTGTGGTCAGGTGAGACCCTAAGCACAAAGGTAAGAAAACTAAACAGCCTATAACCCACTTGTGCGAACTTCAATAGAAGGATGCGAGTTTATGGCAAACCTGTATTGTCGAAACAAGCTACTTTGCCTTTTGGGAACACTCGTTACGTGGGTAGCATATGTGGCATGCGGCGACGCGAACGTCATTTTTCGCGATGACTTCGAGGCGGCTCCGGCGGCGGGCCCGCCGTCCGGCTGGACGATGTGGGGCGCGGACCAATACAAGACGCCCGCGAACTACATGAGCGACACGACGGAGCCGCACAGCGGTCAGGCGTGCTTCCGCATCCGCCATCCAGCCAAGACCGGCGGCTACATCGTGTCGTCTCCCGCCAGAGCCATCCGTCCGAAACCGGCGATGAGTTACACGGTGTCGTTCTGGGCGCGGGCGGAGAAGCCCGGCCAAGCGGTGTTTCGCTGGACCGCCTACCGGACGATCGATCCGTTTGCCGAAGCGCCGGCTCCGGGATCGTATGCGTTCGAGGCCGGCCGCGAGTGGAAAGAGTTCTCGTTCACGGTGCGCGAGGGACTCGACCTGTTCGCCGATCAAAGCAGGTTCCTGATGCTGACCTTCATAGCGGCAGCCGACTCGAAAGAGGAGCGGACGCTGTGGCTTGACGACGTGAGCGTCACCGAGCGGCCAGACCCGCACCCCGCGGCTTTGCTCAACGACGAGGCGCTCCCACATGACGCGCTGCAGCACCGGCTGCGTCCGGGCGACCGGCTCGAGTTCACGGTGGACGCGACCAACCGGCTGCGCCGCGCGACGCAGGACGTGGGCGGAGTATCCTTCCACCGCGTCTGCGGTTGGACCGGCCAGCCTTACAACCGGAAAGGCGACGATACGCTCGCGCCGGAGCTGGAGACCGCCATCCGAGATATGCGCCTGCCTTTGACGCGGTTCTACGCCTTGGGGGATGAGCCGTTCGGCGTCGAGTCGTCGATCGACAAGGTCGCCGACCTGCTGCGGCGCATCAGCGTGTCAGAGGAGCGGTGCGTGCTGGAGTTCGAACGCCAGGGCGCGGAGACGAAGCTGCCGCCGGAGACCTGGGCGCGCGGCGTCGCTCACTCACTTCGAAAGGGCTACAACTTTCATCGCTGGGAGATCGCCAACGAGCCTTACGCTTCCATGTGGGGCAAGGGCCAAGCCTTTCCGGCAGCGGACGCTTACGTCGCGCATTTCAAGGCGGTCAGCCGCGCCCTTCGCGCCGTTGATCCGAAGGCGCAACTGGGCGTGGATATTCACCGGGACGACGTCAAGTGGGGCAACTACCTGCTGAAGCAGCTCGCAGGCGACTACGACTTCGTGGCACCGCACTATTACTGCGGCGCGGACGTGCGGAAGCTGCCGTTCGAGGAGATCGCGCTGACCGAGAACTACCGGATGCTCGACCGGGCGCTGCGCACGCAGGCGCTGCTCCGCGCCTACAACCCTGGCCGCGACGTCTACCAGTACGACACCGAGTGGGGCATGATCTGCGACGCGCCCGGCGGCCGGGACGCCGACTACGAGGGCCGCAACGCGAACATCATCGGCACGCTGCACCGCGCGGTGCGGCTCATCTACTATGCCCGCGAGGACATCCTGCGAGGCGCAAGCGGCTGGCAACTTCTCAACCGCCTCGAGCAACCCGGCTTCGGCATCCTCGCGCAGGAGGCGCCGGAAAAGCGGTTCATGCTGTACTGGCTCTACTACTACTTCAACCGCCACATCGGCGAGTGGTCGCTGACGATGGAGGGCGTCGCGCCCTATCATCAGCCGAAGCAGGAGGCCGACCGCGCTCAGTTCAGCGGTCCGCTGACGCCGGCGCTCACGACGTTGAGCAAGGACGGCCGTGAAATCTATCTGGTGATCGCCAACGGCTCGTGGACGCGTGCCGTGCCATGCCGCGCTCGCCTGCTGAATTTCAGCGCGGCCCGCGCAACGGGTGTTGTGCTGACGAGCGACAAGCTGGACGGCAGCCCGCTGCTCAGCCGGAAAGAGGACGCGGTCAGGGACTTTCCCGTCGCCTGTGACAGTAGCAACGTGACGTGTACGCTTCCTCCGCACGCGGTTATTTTTTTGACGCTGACGAGATCCGATTAGTGTGGTCATCGTTCCAATGTAGACGGCCGGCAAGATGCGCTTGGATAAAAGCTAATACAACAGGCGAAATGCAGTCAGGCTAAAGACGCTAGGTGTTCGGCTGGTAGGGCGCACGCTCCGTGCCGCCGACATGGGGCGACCTGCGGCGGCGCAGGAGCTCACGCCCTACCTAATAAAGTCCAAGTAATATCTGCCGTTGGTATAACTTAGACCAGCACTGTATTCCCGGTTGACGCTAAACGGTTCAATAGTGTACCATCGGTTCATGGTAAAAAAACAACCTGTGTACGATGTGCCGGGGTTGCGTGCCGGCATTCTGATTTCAAGATTGCTGTGCGAGTCGCCGAAACCGCTGGGATTGGCCGAACTCTGTCAGGCGTCGGGTCTCAGCAAGCACATGGTCTACCGCTGCCTCCAGACGTTGCTCTCCGAGGGCGTGATCATCGAGTCAGGCGAGGGGCCGAAGTACGAGCCGTCGTTGCTCTCTTTCCACTACAACTCCCTGCCGGTGGCGCGAATGACGGTGACCCGTGCGACGGAAGAGCCGTTGCATGCGCTATGGCAAGACCTCAACGAATGCGTCTATCTGGGCGTGCTGCACGACAGCCGCGTCCTCTATCTGATCCACCATGAGGGTGGCCGCGAGATCCGTTCGGGCGGTGGCCGCATGGGCGGGCGCTACCTCCTGCATGCGGACGGCGCGGGAAAGGTGCTGGCCGCGTATGCGGACGGCGCGCTGTGCGAGCGGCTGCTAGCCGAAGGGCTCGAGAAACTGACGCCCCACACGCATGCGGATCGCAAGAGTTTCTTGGCGGAGATGGCCCGCGTGCGCAAGCAGGGCTTCGCAATCGATAACGAGGAGTATATCAAGGGCGTGACTTGCTTCGGCGCACCGGTTTTCAACTATGAGGGGCAGGTGGCGGGCGCGATCTGCTGTTCCGTGCTGACCATGCACTACACGGTCAAGGAACTGGAGGAGAAGATTGGCCCCAAAGTGTTGGCCTGCGCGAAAAGCATCTCCGCAACCATGGGGTGGAAAATAGGGAATGTAACATGCGTGACCAAGTAAGCACGGTTTTCGTTATCAGCGGCTTAGCGGCACTGCTCGCGTGTCAGGAGTGCCCTGCGCAAGTGCGGCCCTCGTCCGCGCTCTATACGAAGCGCGCGACGCTTCAGCAGACCCTGCTGGATACGCGCACGGCGCTCATGGCATGGCAGATAGAACAGGCAGTCTCAAGGCCCGATGTTCAGTGGGGCGCGTGGCATTCGGCGGAAGTGCCCTTGACGGATGACCCGCCGCCCGTTGATCTCGCGGCAAAGGGCTCAGACGGGAAGCCGCTCTGGAGCCAGCGGCCGGACTTGAAGGATGGCGCCGTTGTTACGCCCGGAGGCAACGCCCCAGCCAAGGCTGAGGTGTTCGGCAGAAAGGTCACGGCGAAGGAGCCGGTCACGCTGACGGTCGGACTCGGCGGCGGCGACCGGATAGACGTTTGGGTAAACGGTAGGAAGGCCGCCTCTTTAGACACGCACCTCGACACCAAGCGCTACGGCACAAGCATGAGAGTGGAGGGCGACCGGCGCAACCAAGGTTTCGTGAGCCTTCCGCTGACAGCGGGCGAAAACACATTACTGGTCAGCGTGCGGCAGAGCCGCGCACCCGGCCAATTCTTCTTCACTCCCTCGCCCGAACCCGTGCCGCGGCTGTGGGAGCAGCTCCGCAAAGATTTTCCGCCCGCGAACCACCCCCTCCTTGAATCCGTTCCCTGCACTTGGTTTGAGAGCAATGGCTGGCTAGCCGCCGCCGACCCCCACTTCGAACGCGAATTCCTGACCGCCTTGTTTGAGCGCCAGACCGTGCTGGCAAAGAGCCTGAGTCCCCGGCTGGCCGCGTTGGCTGAGGCCAAGGCTCCGGCTGGCGATCCGCGCTGGCTGGAGCTTTGCGTGGTCGCCGCCGATGCGGAGCGTGCTCTCGATGATCTCGCGCGACTCGAAAAGGCCGTGGAGCTTTTGGAGAGAACCTATGCGACGTATAGGACCTATGGCTTCGCGGAAAAACTCCACGCCCTTCGGCAGGCCGCCCTTCGCGGGGAGCCGGTCCGCGCCGCGCTCGATGAGCTGAAGCGCCGCGCCCTGGTGCAGGAGAACCCGCTCCTCAAAAACCAGAAGATCCTCTTCGCGCGCCGGTACACCTACGACTCGCAACATTACTACGACGACTACTACCACGGGCCGACGCAGTGGGGCGGAAACCTCACCGAACTCGACCCCGCGACCGGCAAGACCCGCGAGATCGTCCCGCAACTGTCCGGCGGCATCTTTGACCGCTACGATATCTCGCACGACGGCCAGCGCGTCCTCTTCGGCTACCGGGCTGCCA
>CAYSXF010000012.1:0-15095 GCA_964434815.1 uncultured Lentisphaeraceae bacterium | reverse complement strand
GATTTCTGCCTGTCTCGTGGGCTCGGAGATGTGTATAAGAGACAGGTCTATTAAGAAGGGCCCTTACGTTGAGAAGAGCCTGCTCGAGAAAGTCGAGAAAATGAACGCAACCGGCAAAAAACAGCCGATCAAGACCTGGTCGCGCCGTTCAATGATTTTGCCGGATTTCGTCGGGCATACGTTTGCCATCCATAACGGCCGGATGCATATTCCGATCTTCATCACCGAGAATATGGTGGGCCACCGCTTGGGCGAGTTCGCTCCGACGCGCACGTTCAAGCAGCACGGTGTCCACACGGACAAAGCGGTCGCGAAATAACGGAGTTTGATTACAATGGAAACGACTGCCATTACCCGTAACGTCAGGATGTCGGCCCAGAAAGGTCGCCCGTTGGCCCGCAAGTGCCAAGGGTTGCCCGTGGCCGCCGCCCTGAAGGTTGTTGAGTTTAGTCCGCGCAAAGCAGCGCTCGTCCTGAGCAAGACGCTCAAGTCGGCGATGGCCAACGCGCGGAACAACGCGAACCTCGATGTGGATGCGCTCAAGGTCAGCTTGTGCGTGTTCGACGAGGGGACGCGTATGCGCCGGTTCTGGCCCCGCGCCCGTGGTAGCGCGAGCCCGATTGCTAAGCGGCTTTGTCATTGCAAGGTGATCCTGACCGACGGTCAGTGATTCCGGCGACTTTTCAAGGAGCAAGACTTTGGGACAGAAAGTAAATCCGATTGGTTTCCGGCTGGCGCTTGACAAGCAGTGGCGTAGCCGTTGGTTTGCCAATAAGAAGCAGTTCGGCGAACTGCTCTCAGAAGACATGATGATCCGCGAGCTGGTCAAGAAACGCCTCGAAAGCGCAGCGATCACGAAGATCCTGATCGAGCGTTACGCGAACCGCGTGCGAATCAATCTGTTCACGGCCCGACCGGGCGTCGTGATCGGACGTAAGGGCCAGGATGTCGACAAGATCCGTCAGGATCTGGCGAAGACGACCGGCAAAGAGATCTACCTCGAGATTCACGAGGTCCGGGATCCCGATGCGAACGCCCAGCTTGTGGCGGAGAGCATCGCGCAGCAGGTCGAGCGCCGCGTGGCCCTCAAGCGCGCCATGAAGCGCGCCCAGATGGTCGCGATGGACATGGGCGTCGACGGCATCAAGATCCGCTGCAGCGGCCGCATCAACGGCGCGGAGATTTCACGCGTGGAGTGGAGCAAGCAGGGCAAGGTCCCGCTGCACACGCTGCGCGCGAACATCGACTACGGGTTTGCGGAAGCGCACACCACCGCGGGCTTGATCGGCGTCAAGGTCTGGATCTGCAAGAAGGACGATTTCCAGCCGGTCCGCACCGGCGGTCAGAGGAGGAGAAAAGATGCCCCTAATGCCTAAGCGGGTTAAACACCGCAAGCACTTTAAGGGAAACCGTTCCGGGTTCGCCACTTCGGGTGCGCAGCTCGCCTACGGTGAGTTCGGCCTGAAGGCGCTGGAGCGCGGTTTCATGACCAATACGCAGATCGAAGCCTGCCGCGTGGTCATCAACCGCGAGATGAAGCGCAAGGGCAAACTGTGGATCCGCATTTTTCCGGATAAGCCGGTCACCCGCAAGCCCATCGAAGTTCGTATGGGCGGCGGAAAAGGCAACCCGGAGCTGTGGGTCGCCGTGATCCTGCCCGGCAAGATGCTGTTCGAGATCGGCGGCGTGCCGGACTCCGTGGCCCGCGAGTGTCTGCGATTGGCCGACACCAAGCTGGGTATCCGGACACAGCTCGTCACACGCAACGTTACGGGAGCCTGACGGAACGATGAAAGCAAGAGATTTGAGAGAACTGGGAGCGACGGAGCTTGACCAGCGGATTCGCGAAAAGTCGCAGGAGTTGAACGACTTGCGGATCAAGCACAAGTCGGGCGCCGGCATTGAAAAGCCCGTCCGCATGCGCCTGATGCGTCACGAGATCGCTCGCATGAAGACGGTGCAAGCTCAGCGGGAGGCTAAGTAAATGGCCGAGACAACAGAGGAAGTTCGCGGCAGACGCAAGGTCCGTAAGGGCACTGTGGTCAGCAAAAGCGGCGAGAAGTCGGTGATCGTGCAGGGCGAGCGGCGCGAGGCGCATCCCAAGTACGGCAAAGTCATCCGCCGCTTTAAGAAGTATCACGCTCACGACGAGGAGAACACCGCGAAAGTTGGCGACAACGTCACGATCGTGGAGACCCGTCCGCTGAGCGCGACCAAACGGTGGCGCATTGTGAAGCCGGAGGTGAAGTAACATGGTTCAGGAACAGACTGAATTGGTGGTTGCGGACAACACCGGCGCGAAGCTCGCGATGTGTTTCCGCATCTTAGGCCAGCGCAAGCGCTATGCCTACCTGGGCGATGTGATCCGCGTGGCCATCAAGGAAGCGGCACCCACAGGAGCGGTCAAGAAGGGCCAGGTCTGCACGGCGGTCATCGTCCGTACGGGGCAGCCCATCCGCCGCGAGGACGGCTCGTACGTCCGCTTCGACCAGAACGCGTGCGTGATCGTGGACAACAAGATGAATCCGGTCGGCTCACGCATTTTCGGGCCTGTCGCCCGCGAGTTGCGCGACAGGAACTACATGAAGATCATTTCACTGGCGCCGGAAGTCGTCTGACCAGTGAGCGACCGTAACGCCGATGATGGCCGCCCGGCCCGCGGGCCGGCGGACGTCAAAACGGTTACGAGTTAGGAAACAGCATGAGTGTTGCGAGAATCAAGAAGAATGACACGGTGATCGCCATCGCAGGCGAGTCCGCCGGACAGACAGGCAAAGTCCTCCGCGTGATGGCCGAAAAGGGCAAAGCGGTGGTTCAGGGCCTGAACATGGTGAAGAAGTCCGTTCGCCGGTCTCAGACCTCGCCCAACGGCGGGTTCATCGACCGCGAGACACCGATGGACCTTTCGAACCTGATGCCTTACGACCCCGACAAGAAGAAGGGTGTCCGTATCCGCAGGGTCAGTGAGGGCGACAAAATGGTGCGCAAATCCAAGGCGTCGGGAAAGACTCTGGACTAATAGGGGGCGGAGATGGCGAATCTCAAAGAGAAATTCAATAAGGAGTTGGCGGCGCAGCTTCAGGAGAAGCTAGGCCTGACCAATAAGATGTTGATTCCCCGCCTCCAAAAGGTGGTCATCAACATGGGCTTCGGTATCGTCGAAAAGGATGTTCAGAAGAGCATCATCGAAGATTTCGTGAAGCTTTCCGGCCAGAAGCCGGTGCTGTGCAAGGCTCGCAAGAGCATTTCGAATTTCAAGCTGCGCGAAGGCATGATCATCGGCGCGAAGGTGACCCTCCGCGGCGACCGCATGTATGAGTTCGTCGAGCGCCTGGTGAACAGCGGCTTGCCGCGTATCCGCGACTTCCGCGGCATACCGAACCGCGGTTTCGACGGGCGTGGCAACTACACGCTGGGCTTGAAAGAGCACACGATCTTCCCCGAGATGGTCGATACCGGGAACCCTGCCGCAGACGTCGGCATGGACATCACGTTCGTTACGTCGGCGAAAGACAACAAGGGTGCCCGTGAGTTGCTCACGATTCTGGGCGCGCCGTTTGCCGGCAAATAAGGAGAATTTCCACAATGGCCAAAACCTGTCTGATGGAAAAAGCCAAGCGTACGCCGAAGTTTTCTTCGCGCAAGTACTACCGGTGCTCCCGCTGCGGGCGTCCGCGTGCGTATATTCGTAAGTTCCAGCTCTGCCGTATCTGTTTCCGCGAGCTGGCTGTTTCCGGAATGATCCCGGGTATTACCAAGGCAAGCTGGTGAGGAGAGAACAATGACGTCGGATCCGATTTCTGACATGCTGTTGCGTATTCGCAATGCGCAGAAGGCCGGTCTTCCCTCGATCGAGCTTCCGGGCTCCCGTATCAAGGGCGAGATTGCAAGCGTGATGAAGGCTGAAGGCTACATCACGAACTTCACGATGACTGCCACGGTCCCCCGTGTGCTGAGCATCGAACTGAAGTATAACGACGCTGCCGAGGCGGCGATTCGCGGCATCCGCCGCGAGAGCAAGCCGGGCCTCCGCAAATTCTGCGGCGTGCAGGATATTCCGAATGTGCTCGGCGGTATGGGTACCGCAGTGCTGAGCACCTCGGGCGGAGTGATCAGCGGCAAGGAAGCCCGCAAGCGCAAGCTCGGCGGTGAACTGATCTGCACAATCTGGTAAGAGGGCTTCAACGATGTCGAGAATTGGTAAACAACCGATCGCGATTCCCGCCGGCGTCACGGTTACCGCAAACGGTAACCAGGTGGCCGTCAAGGGCAAGCTGGGCGAGTTGAGTCGCGTCTTCCAAACCGGGATCACGGCGACGGTCGACGGCAGCAAAGTGCTGGTCGTCCGCGCGGACGATTCCCGTATGCAGAAGAGCTGCCACGGACTGAGCCGCACGCTGATCAAGAACATGATCGATGGCGTGACGACCGGCTACAAGAAGGCGCTGAGCATCGAGGGCACGGGCTTCAAGGCTGTGCTGCAGGGCAAGAAGTTGAGCCTCTCGCTGGGATTCGCTTCCCCCAAAGAATACCTGATTCCGGAAGGGATCAAAATTACGGTCGATCCCGCTGGCGTGAACCTGACAATCGAGGGTATCAACAAGGAACTCGTCGGTCAGGCCGCGGCCCGCATCCGTAGTTATTATCCGGTCGAGCCCTACAAAGGCAAGGGTATCAAGTACGTTGGCGAACAAGTCCGCCGCAAGCAGGGCAAGACTGTTGCGTAACGCCTGAACGGAGCTGATGAAACATGAGTTTTAACCGCAAAGAACAACGCACCCGCCGCCACATGCGCCTGCGTCAGCGCGTCAAGGGCACGGCTGAGCGCCCGCGCATGGCTATCTGCATCTCGAACAAGCACATGTATGTGCAGTTCATCGATGACGGCGCCATGCACACGCTGGCTTCCACCTCCACTCTGAAGGAGACGAAGCCCTGTAATCTGGAAACCGCTAAACTGGTCGGCGAACAGGCCGCCAGCTTGGCGAAGGAAAAAGGCATCTCGATCGTGGTCGTCGACCGCGGCGGCTTCAAGTTCCACGGACGCATCAAGCAGATCGTTGAGGCTGCGACGGCCGCTGGGCTGAAGATCACGGACCGTGTAGCCGAAGTGGCAGAGGAGGCGAAGTGAGCGCAGACGCAAAATACTCCCGCAGCAATGAGGGGCAAAGCGAGTTCGACGAGCGCGTGGTGTTCGTCAACCGCTGCGCCAAGGTCGTAAAGGGCGGCCGCCGCTTCAGCTTCAGCGCCGTGGTTGTCGTGGGTGACCGCGAAGGCCGCGTGGGCTTCGGCTTCGGCAAGGCCAACGAGGTCAGCGACGCGATCCGCAAGGGCGGCGACGCGGCCAAGAAGTCCATGATGCGCGTCAAGCTCTCTGGCAAGACCATCCCGCACGAGGTGACCGGTGTCTGCGACGGCGGACGCGTGCTGCTGAAGCCAGCGCCGGACGGAGCGGGCTTGATTGTCGGCGGCGGCATGCGCCCCGTCCTCGAAGCGGCCGGCATCCGCGACGCGATCGGCAAGTCGCTGGGTAGCAAAAATCGTTTAAACGTGGTGAAAGCCACAGTCGATGCGCTGAACAACTTGCGCTCGGCGGAGGAGATCGCGGCCGCACGCGCGTAAGCGAACCCCCTTGAATACAGGAGTCAGAAGTCAGTATCCAGAATGAGCGACAGCCCTGCCGGCGTTATACTTCTGAATTCTGACTGCTGACTGCTGGTTTCTAATCTAAGGATTAAGTTATGGATCTGTCATCACTTGCAAATGTTGCTGGCGCGCGGAAATCGCGCAAACGCGTGGGCCGCGGCCGTGCTTCGGGACATGGTAAAACATCGACCCGCGGCCACAAGGGTCAGAATGCGCGCAAAGGCCATAAGGGCAAGCTCGGTTTCGAAGGCGGTCAGATGCCTTTGATCCGCCGTCTGCCGAAGCGCGGGTTCAACAACTACACCCGCGTCTCGTTTGTGCCGGTCAACGTGTGCGACCTCGATCGCTTCGAAAACGGGACCGAAGTCACACTGGACGTCTTGCGTGCCTGCGGTCTTTTCTCCAATAAATTCGACGGTGTCAAGATTCTCGGCAGCGGAGAGCTGACGAAGAAACTGACCGTTAAAGTCAACGGTGTCAGTGCGACCGCCAAGGCGAAGATTGAAGCCGCAGGTGGCAGTGTTGAAATCGTTTGAGGTTCGTCATCATGCCCATGCTTGCCACCTTTGCGAACACCTTCAAAATACCTGAACTCCGGAAGCGGATCCTGTTGACCGCCGGCGTCGTTTTTGTCAGCCGGCTGATCTCCATGGTTCCGACGCCCGGCGTTGATTGGCAGACGCTGCAGGCTGAACTCGCCAAGATCCGTGAGACCTCCGGCGCAGGCGGTGGCCTCATGGACTGGTTCAACGTGTTCAGCGGCGGCGCGCTCAATCAGTGCGCGGTCGGCTTCCTGAGTATTTGGCCGTACATCAGCGCCTCGATCATCATCCAGTTGCTGACGGCGGTCATCCCTCAGCTTGAACGGCTCGCTCGCGAGGGTGAGTCTGGCAAGCTGAAGCTGGCGTACTATACGCGCTATCTCACGATCGGCATCTGCGTGTTCCAGGCGTTCGCCCTGGCCACCGCACTGCAGAACCCGGCCTCCTTCGGGCTGGGCAGCGTGCAGATCGTGACGCACCCGGGGATCGGCTTCAACATCATGACCACGATCTGCATGACGGCGGCTTCGCTGCTCGTCATGTGGCTGGCGGACCAGATCACGCAGCGCGGTATCGGCAACGGCACCTCGCTGATCATCATGATCAACATCACGTCCCGTCTTCCGGTCGCGATCCTCGAGGCTTGGACACGGTACTTCGGCCTGGGCGGCATCTCTGCCACGAAAAGCCCGGTCGAACTCCTGCTGTTGCTGCTCTTCGGCTTCATGATCACCATGGGCACGGTGATGCTGACCCAGGGCGTGCGCAAAGTGCCGATCCATTCGACACGCCGCGCGGTGGGCGGCGGTGGAAACGCGTATGGAGGCATGCAGCAGACCTACATGCCGCTGCGCGTGAACTACACGGGCGTCATGCCGATCATCTTCGCGGGGCCGCTCATCCAGTTCCCCGCGGCGCTGCTGAGCAGAATTCCGGCCGAGATTTCTTGGCTGGCGTGGCTCAAGTGGTTGGGCGCTCAGTTGGTCGATATGACCAGCCCGATCCACCTCTCGGTGTATGGGTTGCTGATCATGTTCTTCGCTTTCTTCTGGGTGGCCACTCAGTTCAACGCGATGCAGATATCCGACAACCTGAAGCGCGACGGCTCCTATGTGCCGGGCATCCGCCCTGGACGCGCCACGGCTGAATATCTGGACGCTCTGATGACGCGCGTGACGCTGATTGGCGGCTGCGGGCTGCTGATCATCGCGCTCGTGCCCCAGTTGCTGCGCGGCGCAATGTCGCTCCCGTGGGAGATGGCGTCGTTCTTCGGCGGCACGAGCTTGCTGATTATCGTCGGCGTGGCGCTCGATACGCTGAGGCAGATGGAGTCGCACCTGCTGATGCGCAATTACGACGGCTTCCTGAAGCATGGTCGTCTGCGCGGCCGCCGTTAAACGCGGACTCTGCGCGTTGTAGGCTTTTGCATGAACAGGCTCGCGGGCGTCAGTCCGTGGGCCTGTTCTGTTTTCGGGGACGATATGATTTTGAAGCAGTACATCCGGCATTTGCCGCACATCGGCGCGCAGCGCGAGAAGACGCTGCGACTCGAGGGCTGCGGCTGCTGGGCGGATATTTTGAACGCGCCGCGACCGCTCGCCGGTCTGGATGTGTTTGCGTGGGATGAGATCTGCCGCGCGGCCGAGTGCAGCTTGCGTGCGCTGGAGGCCGACGATGTCGCCTATTTCTCCTCGCGGCTGCCCCCGCTGGAACAGTGGCGCGTGCTGGCGCACTGGTTCGAACAGGCGTCCTATTTCGACATCGAGACCAGCGGCTTGGAAGCCGATAGCATTGTCACGCTGGTCTGCTGCTTCCATGGGGAGCGGCCCCTGCGCTTCCTGGCGGGCGAGAATCTGGATGACTTCCTGGATCTGCTGGAGAGCGTGAAGCTGCTGGTCTCCTTCAACGGCGCGAGCTTTGACGTGCCGCGCGTGCTCGACCGCTTTCACATTCCGGAACTTCCTTGTGCGCACGTCGACTTGCGCTGGCTCTGCCACCACGCCGGTTGGCGCGGCGGCCTCAAGAAGATCGAACGCGCGTTGGGCCTCCGCCGTCCTGCCGATTTAGAAGGCCTCGGCGGCGCGGAGGCGGTCTGGCTGTGGCAGGCCTGGTCCGAGCGCGGCGACGAGCGGGCCAAGCGCACGCTGGAGCGCTACTGCTCTGCTGACACCGTGATGCTGAAGCTGTTGGCGGGGCGCCTCTGCGCGTTGCACGGTGTGACGGTGCCGCTGCCGACAGAGGCAGATGTCTGGTCGCTCGTTCATGCGGCGTTTCCTGATGTCGGCCGCCCGAAGATCGAGCGCCCCGTTGCAATCGGTGACACTTTCCCGCCGAAGCCTACGCCCGCTCCGGTGGTCGTGGCTGACCTTTTCTCGATCACGGAGATGGTCGGAACGACCGAGGGGCTGACGCGTGCCGAAAAGCAGGCAAAGCTTCGCGAGCGCTGGCGCCAGCACCGCGGCAGCGGTCTGTGAGGTGTCGTCGCTGCCTGGCCAGTCATGGGTCAAGCAGGCAACGGTTCAACATGCCAAGAGGTTAAGATATGAGACTGTTCAGTACGATATTGTTCGCGATGGGTGGGTTGATCACTGCGATGGGTGCAGAGAAGGCGGCGGTCGAGTACATTGACCCGCTGATCGGCACGGAGGGCGCTGGCTCGGAGTACGGCGGCATGTGGCCGGGCGTGGGGCAGCCTTTCGCTTCGCTGCAGTGGGTGGGCATGACGCGGCTGACCGAGGTCGGCCGCACCAGCTACAATTTCTCGGATGCGACGCTGCTCGGTTTCGTCGGCACGCGTCAGCCCGCAATCTGGATGGGCGACTATGGTCAGGTCTCCATCGCGCCGCGTGTGGGCGCTGTCGATGTGGATTTCAAAACGCGCGGCCTGCCGTTCTCGCACAGCAACGAAGTCGCCAAGCCGTGGCTCTACCGCGTGATCGCCGGGACGCCTGAACAGGGGCAGATCACGACCGAGATGACTGGCGCGGAGCGTGCCGGATTCTTCCGCATCGCATTTCCAAAGGGACAGGCCTCGCATGTCGTGATCGACGCGTCGCGTGACTACAACTCCGGCGCGTCTGATCTGCGGCCAGCGGACGGCTGGATCAGAATCGGCGAAGACGGCCGCACGGTCGAGGGCTGGAACAAAGACCGGCTGGACGCGCATCACGCCTACGACCTGCCCAATTTCAAGGGCTATTTCGAAATGGAGTTCAGCCGGCCGTTCAAGGCGTTCGGAACATACACGGGCGACGGAACGCCTGCGGCAAAAGGTCAGTATCAGGCGGTGGTGACGCAAGCGTCCGAGCGTGCTGCGCAAGCCAATCGCGTGGGCGGGTACGTGTGCTTCGACGCTTCGGACGAACCTCTGCTGCTCCGGGTCGGCACGTCGCTCATCAGTCTGGATCAGGCCCGCGAGAATCTGAAGCGTGAGATCCCCGGCTGGGACTTCGAGGCGGTTGTCGCCACGACGCGGCACGCGTGGGAGCGCCAGTTCGGGCGTCTGGCCATTGAGACGGCGGACGAGGGCATCAAGACGATCTTCTACACGGGGCTCTATCACGCGCTGCTCTATCCGCGCATCTTTTCGGAGTACGGCCGCTACTACAGCGCATTCGACGATCAGGTGCATGACGGCGTGAGCTACACGTCGTACTCGATGTGGGACACGTATCGCGCCGAGCACGCGCTGCTCACGCTGGTGGCGTCCGAGCGCGTGGACGGCATGATGACGGCCCTGCTTCAGATGTACAGGGAGGGCGGCTGGCTGCCGATGTGGCCGAACCCCAGCTACACGGGCATCATGTGCGGCGGGCCGGCTGAGATGATTCTGGCCGAGGCGTGGTCGAAAGGGTTCCGCGGCTTCGACGTGAAGCTCGCCTACGAGGCGGTCAAGAAGAACGCGACGGTGCCACAGACCGGCGACGAGACCTGCGACTGGCGCGACCGCGGCAACTTCGGCCGGCATCCCGAGACGCGCGGCGGGCTGTCGTGGTATCAGAAGCTGGGCTACGTGGCGTGCGACAAGGCCAAGGAGTCGGTGTCGCGAACGCTGGACTTCACGCTGAATGACACGGCTGCGGCGATTCTGGCGCAGGCCACGGGGCATGCGGACGATGCGGCGTTCTTCACGGCGCGGTCCAAGTATTACACCAACGTCTGGGATCGGGCGAGCAAGCTGTTCCTGCCGCGCAGGGCCGACGGCGCCTTCACGCAGGCGCAAGACGGGCACGACTATACCGAATGTTCGGCGCAGACCTCGCTTTGGTGCGTGCCGCATGATCCGCTGGGCGTGGTGGCGCTGCTAGGCGGGGAAGATGCGTTTGAGGCGCGTCTGGACGATTATTTTCAGAACCTATTTTTCAAACCGGAGCGCGGCAACCGCTCGATCCATGGCAATGAACCCTCGCATCACACAGGGTATCTCTACAACGCGATCGGCAAGCAGTGGAAGACCGCGGCGCAGGTGCGCGAGATCGCGCGGCGGAGCTACAGCACCGACAAAAAGGGTTTTGACGGCAACGAGGACTGCGGGCAGATGTCGGCCTGGTACATTCTCTCCGCGCTGGGCTTCTATCCGCTCAACCCCGCAACTGACGTTTACGAGATCGGCTCGCCGCTGGTGGACAAGGCGGTGCTCAAGATCGGCGCGCCTTATCCAGTAGCCACTTTCTCGATCATCGCGAAGAACCAGTCGCCGGAAAACAAGTATATCCAGGCTGTCACTCTCAATGGCAAACGGCTCAGCGAACCTCGCATCCATCAGAGGGACATCGTGGCAGGCGGCACGCTGGAGTTCGTGATGGGCGACAAGCCGAATCCGGCGGCGTTCGGCGCGGAGAAAGGGCCAAATAAATGACACCGGTATGACTGGATCCGCGCCATCCAGCCGCGCCAGCGCGTTAACGCCGTCTGTCATGGTTAAGGCGGGACCGAAATGCGCCCTTACCTGATTTGAAGGACTGTCCCGCCTGTAAAGAACACGTTGGCGTAGACCGTGTTGCCCGCGAGGGTGAAGCTGGCTGCCAATTTCTCGCCGACGTTTCTGGCCCTCCAAGCCGAGAGGCTCAGATCGGTGGTGCCGGAGCGGGTCGCTACGGCCAGCACCTGCCTGTTGGTCAGCGCGTAGCCTGTGGCAAGGTCGAAGGTGACGGTCAGGCCGGCCGACGGGATCGTCACGTCCGCCAGGGCGATGCAATCGTTGTTGGTGCTCGCGACGTGGCACCGGTAACTCGTAGACAGGACGCCGTTGGTAACGGTTCCGGAGCCAGAGACTTCGCCAAGGGTCACGGCGCTGCCGCTGAGGTTAAGCTTCGCTCCGGCGGCAATGGCGACAACAGCGTCGGAGCGGATCGTCCCGTTGCTGACCGAGAGGGTGCCCTGCTGAACCACGGTGCCGCCCGTGTAGTTACCGGTCGCGAGGCCGGTGGCATTCGTATACAGCCCCAGGGAATTGGTCGCGCCTGGCATATAGTTGATTCCTTGCCCAAAGACGATTTCGCCTGCGCCGACCTTGGTGACCACGCCCGTTCCCGTGAACGGGAAGTGGAAGGCATGGCGGACGCCGCTGGCTGTGCGGAGGGTCAGGCCGCCCGCCTCGATGATGAAGCTCTGCTTGTCGGCGGCGGAGGAGAAGGACTCGCCGGAAGCGATCGGCTCCATGACGCCGCCGTTAAAGATCATATTGAGGCCGCTGAGCGTCAGATAGTTGGCGCCGAGGAACTGCGTGAACTGCATGGTTCCGCCGCTTTCCCAGCGCATGGTTCCGCTCGAATAGTAGTCGCTGAAGCGGAAGTTGCCGCCCACTCCGGTCTGAGCGAGGATGCTGTTTTCGGCCACCACCGAGTCTACGTTGCGCGCGACGTAGATTCCTCCGCCCCATTGGCTGCCGCCTGACGCGGTGGCCACGCTGCCCTGCATCAGCCGGACGATCGGGGCGGTGTTATTGTCCGCGCCGATGTTGAGCTGCCAGGATGCCGACAGCGTCGAGTTGCTCATGATCAGTGCGGGCGTAAACGTGGTGGCTGGGATGTAGCCGAGCTTGACGGTGTCCGCATAGAGGGCGGCGCCGTTGACGAGCCGCAGCGTCGGGGTGCGCGCCGGACTGCTTGGGCTCATCTGGTTGCCGACAATGAGATGCAATCCTGACCCGCCTTGATTCATGCGGACGGCGTCGAGCTCGAGCGTGGGATTGGCCTGGCAGGTGTTGAACGTGCCGCCGACAATTCCGAAGTGGTTCTGGTTTGCGATAGAGACGCCTGCGCCGTTGCCCTTTACGCGCAAGGCGCCCTCAAGAACGTTGAGCCCGCCCAAGCCAGAGGCTGTGGCCGGGGAGTCGCCGCTGTCGGGAAGCGTGATAACGCCCGCCGGGTTGACGTTGATGCCTCCCATGCCGTTGCCGGCGGAGAGGGTGGCCGTGCTGCTGCCGATGTTAAGGGTCAGCGTTCCGGAGCCGCGCTTGCAGAGAGCGCCGGATTGGATCGAGAAGGGGCCGCTGACAGCGAAGTCGCTCTGCGCCTCCACAATGGCGGCGTTGCTGACGCCGCCGGCGTTCAGCGTGAGGCCTTTGGTGACTGTCGCCGATGGGCCGCTGTAGGCCAAGGTGCCTGCGCCGATAGAGACGGCGTCGGTCGCCGTGCTTGCGCTGCCCCACGCGTCGGCCGAGGCGAAATTCAGGCGTCCGCCAGCGGTCTTCCATACTCCGCTAAAACCGGAGTTGTTGCCGGAAATGGTGAGCGTCCCGGAGCCACTCTTGTTGATGAAGGTGCCCGTGTTCGCGGAGACGGCGCCGCTGACGGTCGTTGTGGTCGCAAGCGCCGCTTGGACCGAGAAGGAGCCCGCGAGCGCAAGCGGCATCGCAACCGTGTGCGAGCCGAGATTGTTGCTGATGCCGCCAGCGGGGATCGACAGTTGCGCGCCTTGCAGCAGATAAGAGGCTGCTGACTCGAAACGGAGATACGAGCACTGGGCGTCAGAGCTGACGGTCACTGTCTTCTGAGGCGCGTCGCTGCTGAAAAGAGCGTATGTGCCATAGCTCGGCACCGTTGCCGGTGTCCAGTTGGCCGCGGTATTCCAGTCTGCGCTTTGGGAGCTATTCCATGTGGCGACGGTGCTCGTGTAGTCGCCAACGGTGAGCTGAATGGCGGAGTTCGCGCCATCGGGAACAACTGCAAACCCATAGCTTTTCCCGGGCGTTGGATTGATGAGGGTCAGGTTGGTTAGGACGCTCGAGACCAGCGATCCCGCGCTACGGAAGAGCGTATACGTGGCGTTGGAGTTGACGCCGCCAAAGGTGAGTCCGCACCGGTTCAAGGTCAGCCCGTTGCTGTTGGTGACTGTGATGCAGTCCCCGCTGTCCATGGACAGCAGCGTCATTGCGTCTGGAGTGCCGATGGTCAGGTCGCCGACGGTGAGGTTCGTGGCCGAGCCGACGAGCGAGAGCGTGGCTTGGTTGGTAACGACGAGCGAGCGGCCGAAGGTTGCTGCGGCACTGAGCAGCTTTATGCCGCCCTGCGCGATGACGGTCCGCGCATGGACGCTGTTGGAGACGGAAAGCGTGCCAGAGCCAGTCTTAAGAAACAGGCCCGTTGCGCCGGCCGCGTCGGTGAAGTTCTGGTTGACGACGATATCTGCGCCAGCGGAATCTACGGTCAGACCGGCGGATCCGAGCTCGGCCTTGTCGAAGGTCTCCAACAGATTTTTCGAGGCGGAAACGTTGGTGGCCACCAAGGTGCCGCCGTCTGCGAGGAATTCGGTCCAGCCCGTGCCGCCCTTGAGCTGCGATCCGGTCCAGCCGTGCACAGCCTGTGCCTTCAGCGTGCCTCCCAGCAGCTCGAGACGGCCGCGGCTGTCCGAGCTGTCCGCGACGTTGACGACGTTTTCGCTGGCGGAGTTGGGCGCGATGACGACCCGGCCGCCTGAGATTCGCACGCACGGGAGGGCCGCGCTACCTGTTGTGCTGGCGCCGATGCGGAGAAAGCGAGGGATCGTGAGCTGGCCGCCCTGCATGTCGAGAATGCCGGTGCGCGCCCCATTTCCGACGAGCGCTCCGGAAGCGTCATCCCAGAGCTTGTGATCCCCGCCGGTGATCACGAGGGTGTTGGTCTGGCTGTTGACGCTGGGCGAGATCTCGAGGTATTTGAAGCCGGTCTGTCCGCCCGAAAAGAGGCCTGAGCCGGACGAGCCCGAAAAGTAAATGCTGGTGTTAGTTGCGGTGAGGGCCCCGCCCGTGACATCCAGCCGGCCGGTTCCGCTGTTGTTGCCGATGTAGATCGTAGATCCCTTGACCGTCAGCGTGGCATTATCCTGTAGCGTCAGGGCTCCTGCGCTGCCGGAGTAGTAGCCGGCCCAGAGATTGCCGCCCACGTAGGTGGTCGTGTTGTTCCGGAGCCTCATAGTGGCGGACGCGCTGCCGCCGCGGGCGACCTCGACCGTTCCCGTCACGGACAGTGTGGCAGAGTCCGCGATATCCACTACGGATGTCGATGAGGCTGCGTAGGCCGTCAGCAGCGAGGATGCCATGAAGAGGGACGCCGTGTTGGTGAGGCTGAGGGTGCTGAACGTCTTGACGGTGTCGCCGAGGTGGGACTCTCCGGCGACCGTCAGTCTGCCAGCGTCACGGAGCAGAAGGGCGCCTGACAGGTTGGTTGAGCTGCATGCGACGTAAAACGAGTACTTCACGTCCATGGCGCCGGAGCCGTCGATCTGCAGGATGCCGTGCGAGCCCAGCTTGCCCGCGCCGATATATGCCGAGCCTCCGCGCAAGAATACCGAGCCTCCGGCCACCTGAACCGTATTCGTTGTGCCGGCGCCGCTTGCGCCTTCGCAGATGGAAAGCCCGTTGAAGATTTCATGTGTGCCGCCTTCAAAACGCATGGCATGGCCGCTTGAGGTGCCGCGCAGTCGGAC
>CAYSXF010000011.1:0-15570 GCA_964434815.1 uncultured Lentisphaeraceae bacterium | reverse complement strand
AGATCTACACCTCTCTACTCGTCGGCAGCGTCAGATGTGTATAAGAGACAGGTTCACGGTTTCGACTAATCCGGTCGCATCTTTTTACGCGTCGTTATACGACTGTGCAGGCCTGTATTTCGATGGCGACGGCACATGGCTCTATGTGCCGCCGGAGGATTCTCCCGCGCCCTGCCTCATGGCGAACACCCGCACGTCGAAGCGCGTCGCGTGGATCACAAACACGGTGAGCGGAATCACTTTTCCAGCGGATGTCGGCGTGACGTGGCGCTGTGAGACGAACCGGCCATCGGGGAGTCAGGCGGCGAACGGTTTGTGGTTTGAGGTCATTGCGACCAACGCCGGCCCTTACGTCGCACGCGACCTCGCGATCGATGTCGCGTGGGCCAGCGGTATCCGCGTGTGCGGCGACACGGTGTCGCAAGGCTCTTTCGAAACGAACCGCTGGTCGCTGCCGTCGCTTGATGACGGCGGCGTGGCCACGCTACGGGTCGATACGGTCGTCTGGCGAGCGTATGGCGGCTGGGGAACCAATCGGGTGTCCGTGGCTGCGGCGGACAAACCGGACGAGGTTTCCTCAAATAACTCTGCGACCTGCGAGGTCTACCTGCCCTCGACAGCCACGCGGCTGCTGATCGAGTAAGACGAGAAATAACGGGGAGAAACGGGATGCACACAGGCATGTGGGGCTTCGCAGTTCTTGTACTGGGCGCGTGTGTGGCGTCGGCAGACACGAACTCAGTGTCGGTGGTGGAGAAGAAGTATGCGTGGGCGCGCCAGAAGCAAATCGTGCTGGACGGCGCATGGCAGCTTGCGGCTGGCGATCCTGCGCAGCCGAACACGGTATTGCCTGAGCTAGCAAAACTCGATTGGTTCGACGCAACCGTGCCGACGGATGTCCACTGGGCGCTGGTGCGTGCGGGCAAGGCGCCGAACCCGTATGTCGGGCTGAACGCCAAAGAGCTGCGATGGGTGGAAGACAAGGCGTGGTGGTTCCGCAAGAACTTCTCCGTTTCCAAAGACTTTCGCGACGAAAATCTGCGACTGATTTTCGAGGGCGTCGACTATTATGGGCACTACTGGCTCAACGGACGCTATCTGGGACACAGTGAAGGCGCGTTCGGCGGCGTGAAGATCAACGTGAGCGGCCTACGCTACGACCAACCGAACGAGTTGATCGTGCGCGTCGACTGCGGCGGGTACAAGGTCGGGCGCAAGGGCGGCGCGCCTTCGGCTTCGCTGATCAAATCGGAGCTTTGGTCCGGGTGGCAGGTGGGCGCGGCGGATTTCAACACGGTCGGCATCTGGCAGCCGGTGCGGCTGGTTGCGAACGACTGGCCAGCGCTGGAGCGGCCTTTTGTGCGGACGCTGGCGCTGGACGGGACGAAGGCGCGGCTCGGCGTGACGGTGGAGGTCTGCACGGCGCGGCAGACGGAGGCACCTTGTGAGGTTCGAGTGGCGGTGCGCGGCCTCGGGTTCGACGCGCCGCCGTGCGTCGGCAGCGTGGCGGTGAAGCCACTCGACGGCATGGTGCTGGCAGATCTGGAAATCGCAGTGCAGGAGCCTCGCTTGTGGTGGCCGGTGGGGCTCGGGGAGCAGCCGCTGTATGAGGCGGAGATCCAGCTCGTGCGCGACGGGCGCACGCTGGATCGGCTGACGGTGCCGTTCGGCATCCGCACGGTCGAGCGCCGCGCCGGAAAGATGCAACGCACCAGCTATGAGGCGAAGGAGTGGGTCTTTCACGTCAACGGCAAACCGCTGTTCGTCAAAGGCGTGAACTGGATGCCGATCGACGCGCTGGCCAACGTGTCGCCTGACGAATACGCGTGGCAACTGGGAATGGCGCGAGACGCGGGCGTGCAGATGCTGCGCGTGTGGGGCGGCGGGATCATGGAGACTGACGCGTTCTACGAGCAGTGCGACAGGCTGGGGATCATGGTGTGGCAGGAGTTTCCGCTGACGTGCGGGTGGAAGGCCGAGAAGATCAACCGCAAGGTCTGGGAGGCGACGGCGGCGTGGCAGGTCTTCCGGCTGCGCAACCATCCGTCGCTCGCCTTCTGGTGCGGCGGCAACGAGTTCGACCCCGACAACCGGATGAACGCGGACTTGGTCGGCGTGCTGGCGCGGACCGTGCGCGTGCTCGACGGCACGCGGCCCTTTATGGCGGCCTCGCCGGACGAGGGCGACATCCACGGTTATCCGCAGTGGGATGCGTCGCAGGTCTGGACGTCCGAGCTGCTGCGCGGGCCGTTTATCAGCGAGTGGGGCACGCACGCGATGCCGACGCCGCAGAGCTACCGCGAACTGCTCAGCCCGCGCGAGGCGGAGGCGGTGATCGGGCCGACGCTGCTCAAGATGGACAAGAAAACCATGGCGGCGGAGTACCCCGAGATCACGCATCACTGGGTGGAGTTCCAGCCCGACCGTCTCGTTCAGATGCTGGCGCGCGGCTCGGCGTTCGACAATCTGGCGGAAGCGCCGCTCGACCGTTTCTCCGAGGCTGTGGCGGCGGGCGCAGGCGAGTTCTACCACTATTCTTGCGAGGCGGCGCGGGTCGGCTATCCGCAGAACGGAGGCTTGCTGCTGTGGGTGTGGAAGCGGCCCTGGCCGAACGCGGGCATCCAGATCATCGATGGGCTGGGTCGGCCGCTCTCGGTCTACTACGACATCAAGCGGGCGTACGGTTCGCCATGGCCGTGCGCGATGCCGCCGCAGCTCAACTACGCGCCGGGCGACGCGGTGGTGCTGCCCTTGGCTGTGTTGGGCGAAGCTGCTCAACCCGCGCAGAAGGGACTGCGCATGACCGTTCGGTTGCTGGGGCCAGATCTCAAAGAGCGGCAGGCGTGGCGCGACTTGCCGCCGCTCGAGTTCGCAGAAGGGGCGGAGTCGGGCAAAGGGGCGTCGGTGAAATTCACTGTGCCGCAAGAGTTCGCGCGGGCGTTCTTCTTCGTGGTGCTTGATTTGGCAGACGCGACGGGCCGTCCGCGGGCTCGCAACGTCTACACGTTCCGCTGTCCGCCGCAATTGGAAGACGCGGCATTCCGCACGCAGTACCGCGCAAAGGCTTCTCAGGGTTTGCTTCTGGACAAAGGCCCGTGGCTGCGGCCGCAGGTCGAGAGCACGCCGACCCGGCTGAGCTGCCGACTCGTGTCTGCAGCTCGCGAGACAGAGACGCAGGCGCGCCTCGTAGCGGAGGTGAAGAACGCAGGCGCGTTGCCGGCCGTGAACACGAGCGTCGAGGTGCCGGGCTCTGTGCGGTTCGCGGCGGACGATAACTTTTTTTGGCTGGAGCCGGGGGAGTCGCGAACCATCAAGTTGCGTGTTCAAATAAAACCCAATGCAGCCGTGCCCGAGTCTGTGGCGGCGAGCGCGTGGAACGCGGTCTGCACGGGCTCATAGAGATCCTGATCCGCATATTTCAAAAGCCGTATGGCCGTCCCTGCAGGCATCCGGAGCCCGGCGGCGGACTGTTTTCGACAGGTGCGGATCTGGACAGGTTCTGCCAGATGCTGCTCAACGGAGGCACATGGCAGGGCAAGCGATACCCTTTTGAGCCAGCTCTTGCAGAAATTTGCAAGAAGCAGACCGGCAAGTTGGACCAGAAGTATGGGCTCGGCATGGGTGTCGGTCAGGACGGTCACGGCGGTGCGCACGGAACCAGCATGACGATATATCCGCAGACTCATACGGTTTAAAAAAAGCGGTTGCCATCCGAAGGCCGGAAGATGTACCTTATTTAATAGATTATTAAAGGGATGAGCGCGAGCCTGATAAGTAGGCTCAGTTTTCCCAATCGTCTTTCTTTCCGGGCTTGCGCGCCCGGTGTATTCAAAGAATAAGAGGAGGAAACGATGCGTGGACTGACAGGTGTGAAAACGGTGTGCGCGGTGGTCTGGATGGCGGGCCTTTCTTGCGCGTGGGGCCAGAGTTGGACGACGGTTAAGCTGAACAGCTTCGCGGTGACGAACGGGGCGGGAGCCATCGCCGTGCTTGGCACAGACACCAACGTTTGGACGGCGGGCATGACGAAAGAGGCTGTGTACGACGGGAACACCAACACCTATTTCGACTCATACCAGTCCCAGAACGCATGGGCGGGCTTTCAGTTGCCGTCGCCGAAAGTGGTGACGCGCATCCGCTATTGCGGACGAACGGGGCAAGAGGCTCGCATGGTCGGCGCGCGTTTTGAGGGTGCGAACGACGCGGGCTTCACCAACACGGTGATCCTCTGGACGCACACCCCGCCTGCCACCGGATGGGCAGGCGACACTTGGCTCGACGTGACACTCACCAACTCGGCCTATCTCTCGCCGGTCACCTACCTGCGATTCATCGCACCGGCGGCGTCATCCATGGGCGGCAACGTGCGCGAGGTGGAGTTCTACGGCGTTGATCCCGTCACCAACGGCGTGCCGCCCAAACCGGCGATGGTCTTTGCGGACAGCGCGAACTGGTACACCCATCTGCGGTGGACCGTGGTGACCAACGCCATGGTCTATCAGGTGCAGCGCAAACTGGCCGACGAGGCCGTTTTTTCTGATATCCTGAACGATTATTACCGCGCCATGGGCGACTTTACCTGGCGCGATCCGCAACCACTTTATGCGGACGCCCAATACCGTATCCGGGCACGCAACACCGCAGGCGATTCGGACTGGTTCGCCTTCACCGCGGCCGCCCGCAACGCGGCGACCGGAACCTACTTCGGCGTGGCAGGTTCGTACATGAACAACGGCATGACCTTCGGCAAGCTCTACGACGCCAACATCGACACGTTCTTCGACGGTCCGGAGGCTTCCGGCGGCAACAACCTCTGGAGTGCGATCGACTTGGGGATCGCCCGCACGATCACCGGTGTCCGCTATGTGCCGCGCCGTGAGTTTCCGTCCCGCATGACCAGCGGGTATTTCCAAGCGGCCGACAACACCAACTTCACGGGAGCGGTCACGCTCAGCACGGTCTCGGTTGCGCCGCCGATCACCAACACGACCGAAGTGGTGCTAGGCTCGCCCGTCTCTTACCGCTACGTCCGCTACATGTCCCCCAACGGCGGTTGGGGCAATGCGGCAGAGATCGAGTTCGACCTCGCGCCCGCCGCGCCGAAGACGCCGCTTGGCTTTTCGGCTACCAGCACAGACATCACGAACGACTTCCCGGTGCTGACGTGGTCGAATGACATGTTCACGGTCGTCGCCTCCAGTTGCGTGTACCGCGCCACGGCGCCCGGCGGCCCTTATACGGCGATTACTCCGGCGGGCCTCAATGTGCGCACGATGACCGACACGAACCTCGCGGTCGGCGTGCTCTACTACTACAAGGTCAGCGCGCTCTGCACGAACAGCGGGGGCGGCATGCTGGAAAGCCCGTTGTCCTCGTACATCACCTACCGCCGCTGCGCACGCATCGAGCGCGATTGGGGTGCGTTGACATCGCTCAAGTCAGGCATGACGCCGTTCCGCATCGGGTCGACGTACGGTTCAGACCCGAACAACCCGGCTCTCGATTCCGCTAAAATGTTCGACAACTCGCTCAACACCTTCCCCGACGTCGTCCCCAGCGCCTGCACGGTCGGCGTGGACTTAGGAAAGCCGTACGGCGTCGGCAAGATGCGTTTCAGCCCGCGCACGTCATATCCCGCACGCGTGAACGGTGCCGTGCTGTGCGGCTCGAACGACATGGCCTCCGCCGCAACCTTGGCGACGTTCGCAAACGCGGCAGCGAATGTCTATACGTTACAAGCGACGACCAACAGCGATACTTACCGTTACGTTTACGCTACGCGGTTTGACGCGCAGGAGTTCTACGGCAACATCGCGGAGCTTGAGCTTTACGGGTGGGCTGCGGACAGCGTGACAAACGTGCTGCTCGCACCCATGTCGATGAGCTTCACGATCCAGCCGGGATCGTTCGGCGTGAGCTGGCCGGCAGGCACCAACGCGACGTCGTACAGGCTTGAGCGCATGCCCGCCGACGGCTCAAGCGGCTGGGTCACGATCGGGACGGCGTCGGCTACAAACATCAGCGACACGAATGCGGTTTCGGGCGTGCGCTATCTCTACCGCGTGGCTTCGCTGCGGACGACTGCGGGCGGCGAGGAGGCGGCCTATTCCGATTCGTTCCTGGCGGTCACCTACGCGCCGGGCTCGGGCACGGGGCTGAAGGGCTCTTACACGGCTAACTACACCAAGGGATACCGCGCCGACGAAGCCCTGGTACTCGTGCAGACGAATGCGACGCTCGATTTGACGTGGGCGAACGGCACGCCGATGATTCCGGGCGTGGCGTCGAGCGTTTCCAATGTGCTGATCGTCTGGTCCGGCAAACTGATCGTGCCGCACGCGGGCAACTATATCTTCTACACCACCTCCGACGATGGCGCCGCGCTGCGGCTGGATAATCAGTTTGTGATCAACGACTGGGTTGGGCACACGGCGAGTATAAGCACCGGCACGGTGGCGCTGGCTGCCGGGCAGCACGACATCCGTGTCGACTACTTCCAGCAGACAGCAGGCGGGTCTATGCGTCTGGAATGGGACGGCGCTGTCACGCGCGGGGTGATTCCGGCGTCGCAGTTCATCCCCGGCGACCTGGCCTCCGATAACATCGGCGCCTGGCAAGGCCGCACCTTCAACACGCCGAAGCTGGGCTGCCACTCATACGACTCGACCAACGACGCCATCACCGTCTCCAGCGCCGGCCTCGACCTCTCGGGCGCCGTAGATGGGCATCACTTCGTCTGGCAGCAGATGGGCGGCTCTTTCCTGATCGAGGCAAAGGTCTATCAGACGGTGGATCCGTTGTCGCTCTCCGCCAAAGCGCTGCTGATGGCGCGCAACAACATCGCGACCGGCAGCCCGTTCCTGGCGCCGACGCGCATGGCCACGGGTCAGCTCGGCTGTAAGGGCCGCACGACCGCGGGCGGCAGTATCGCCGACATGATGTCGCCTGCCTGGCAAGGCGCACCGACGAATCCCTGCTGGATGCGGCTCAAGCGTGTGGGAAACACCTTCACGGCGCTGTACAAGAACAGCGGCGGCGATTGGACAACGTTCTACACGTTTGTAGACTCCAACGCCGTCTTTAACGCTTCGATGGTTGTTGGCCTCTCCGTGACATCGCCGACCTACTCCGCGGCTTATCCTCTGCAGAGCGCGACCTTCTCGGAGATTCGCCTGACACGGCTCTACGGAACGCTCCTGCGCGTGAAATAAAGGGGGCTTCCGATGAGGCGGTTATCGGACGTGGCGTGTGCGGTCTTGCTGTGCGCGGCAGGGCCGGGAGGCACGCCGTGCGCGTTCGCCACACCGCTGGTGCGGATCAGCGAGGTCATGACGTCGGATAACACCCTCTTTGCTGACGAAGACGGGGATTACGAGGATTGGGTCGAGCTGGTCAACGCCGGCACCACGGCCGCGCCGCTGGCGGGATGGGGGCTCTCCGACGATGCCGCGGACGATCCGCTCAAGTGGGTTTTCCCGGAAATCACGCTTAATCCGGGCGAATATCTGCTGGTCTGGGCCTCCGGCAAGGACCGCGCCCCGCCGCGCAAGTCCTCCGAAGGGCCGCTTGTGGTCGCCCCGTCCAATACCGTCTGGCGGTATCGCGACAACGGCCTCGCACCGCCGTCCGGCTGGAACGGGACGAATTTCAACGACGCGGCATGGGCTTCGGGAGAGGCCATGCTCGGCTACGGGGCTTCGCAGAAGACCACCGTTGGCTACGGAACAGACCCGAACAACAAGTTTCCCGCGACCTATTTCCGGCAGACCTTCGTGTCGCCGGTCTCGACGAACGAGACGCACGGCAGCGGCGTGCTGAAGCTGTGGGTCGACGACGGTGCGATCATCTACCTCAACGGCTCCGAGATCCTGCGGGTGCGGATGCCGACGGGGGCGGTAAACGAGAAGACATGGGCTTCCACACTGGTCAGCAGCCATGGCCTCTGGGAGAGCTTCGAGGTTCCCGTCACCGCGCTGCTGCCGGGCACCAACGTGCTGGCGGCGGAGGTGCACCAGTACAACGCCACCAGCTCCGACATCGTCCTGTGGGCTGAACTGAGCGTGCGGCTCTCGCAGTTGCACACGAATTTCAAGATCAGCGCCGGCAACGAAACGGTGACGCTGAGCGATCCGGTGGGGGCGGCGGTCGACGTGGCGCCGGCTCTGAGCGTGCTGCGCGACGCGTCTTACGGACGTCAGGCGGGCGATACCAACGGCGTGTGGCGGATGTTCCCTTATCCCACTCCGGGCACGACGAACAGCGCGGTCGGCTATGTGGGCCTGCTGGAACCGCCTGGGTTCACGGTGCCGTCGGGGTTCTATGCCTCGGCGGTGACGGTGGCCATCACGAACGCCGATCCGGCGGCGCACATCTACTACACGCTCGACGGCTCGACGCCCACGAACGCGGTCACGGCCAGTTGCTTCCTGTACGCCGCGCCGCTGACGCTCGGGGACCGCTCGTCAGAGACGAACCGCTTCGCGATGATCCGGACCAACCCCATCGAGATGACGAACAATACGCAGTACGGCTGGATGGCGCCGCAGGGGCTGGTGGCCAAGGCCAACATCCTGCGGGCGACGGCGTTCAAGGACGGCTGGTTCTCGCCGCGCGGTGCTGCGGGCACGTGGTTTGTCGGCGGGGCGACGCTGCAGCACACGCTGAAAGTTTTTTCGCTGATGTCCGACCCTGAGAATCTGTTCGGCGATCCGCGCGGGATCTTCGTGCCGGGCGATATCTACAAGACGCTGGGGTGGAACGGCCAATACGTGGGGCTTCCGAATGCGAACTACTTCCAGTATGGCGACGAGTGGGAGCGTCCGATGTTCGTGCAGATGTTTGAGACCGACCGGACGCTTGCGGTCTCGCAGCTCATGGGCGTGCGCGATCACGGCGCCTGGTCTCGCGGCGCGGCGCAGAAAACCATGCTGATGTATACGCGGCAGGAATACGGTGACGACCAGGTCGGGTACGCGCTTTTCCCGGATCAGAAGGACAAGGATTTCAAACGGTTCCTGATACGCAACAGCGGCAACGACTGGAGCAGCACCGGGTTTCGCGACGCCATGATGCAGCAGGTGTTCCGCCCGCTCGCGCGCTGCGGCACGCAGGACTACGAGCCCGCCGTCATCTATGTCGACGGCGAATACTGGGGCGTTGAGAATATCCGCGAGCACTACAGCAAGTACTATCTGGAGCGCAAGTATGGCGTCGACCCCGACAGCGTCGATTTGCTCAAGGCCACCGTGGGCTCCGAGACAATGGAAATCGAAGAGGGCGACGATCTGGACTACAAAGACGTGCTCGCCTTTGTGAAGACCAACGACCTTTCGCAGGCGACGAACTATGCGTGGGTCGAGTCGCACATGGACCTCGACAACATGATCGACCATTACGCCTGCGAAATTTTTTGCTGCAACACCGACTGGCCAGGCAACAACCTGGGGGTGTGGCGGGTGCGCACATCGTACAACCCGCAGGCGGCCTACGGGCACGACGGCCGCTGGCGCTGGCTGACGTACGACACCGACCACGGGTTCGGGCTCTCCAGCACAGAGACGACCGATATGATGACACAGGCGCGCCGCAGCAGCCGCGGCGTATGCCAGCCGCAGTTCGACCGGCTGCTGGCGAACACCGACTTCCGTAACCGCTTCGCCAGCCGCTTCGCCGATCTCATCAACACCGCGTTTCAGCCTGTGCGCGTGCAGGGCATCATTTCCAATATGGCTCTGCGCGTGCAGTCGGAGATGCCGCGGCACATCGCGCGCTGGGGCCGCATGGTGAGCGTGTCCACATGGCAGTCGAATGTCCAGCGCCTGAAGACCTTCGCCAGCGGCCGGCCGGGCCCTGCGCTCACGAACATCGTCAACGAATTCGCGTTGGGCGGCTTGGCGTACGTGACGGTGTCTGTCACGAACGGCGCGGGTGCGGTCACGGTGAACACGGTCACCATCGACGGAAATACGCCGGGGCTGACCAATCCGGCGCGGCCGTATCCGTGGCGCGGCGTCTATTTCAAGACCGTGCCGGTGGTGGTGAGCGCGACGCCCGCGCTGGGCTTCACCTTCCTGCGTTGGGAGACAACCGCTGGACCGGTGCTGGATCAGAGCTTCGCGCTGACGCCGTCGAACGACGTGTCAGTCTGCGCGGTGTTTGAGCCTGCGGTTCTTCCGCGCGTGACGGTGAACGAGTATATGGCGGACGCCTCGAAGGCGGGCGGCGACCTGCACCCGGCGACCGGCAAGGCCGAGGACTGGTTCGAGTTGTTCAACGGGGGGTCTGCGGCGGTGGATCTGAGCGGCTACTGGGTGGTCGACAGCCAGCCGGACAACGCCTGCGCGATTCCCGCCGGCGTGGTGCTGCAGCCGGGAGCGTGCCTGCGGGTGTGGACGGGGAGTGAACTCACGGCGGGGGTGAATGCCGACGGATCGGTCAACGCAACCTTCGGACTAGGCAAGAGCGGCGACGCGGTCGCGCTGCAGACGCCGGACCGCGGCACGGAGCTGGACCGGGTGACTTTCGGGGCGCAGAACACCAACGTCAGCCAGGGCCGCTGGCCGAACGGCGCGTCCGGGGCATGGGCGAGTTTCACGCGGCCGACGCCCGGCAAGCCGAACCGCAATCCGGCTGCTGCCGCCGGACTGCTGCCGCTCTACGCGGTCCAGCCGGTGGCGGCCCAACAGGCGCTCACGCTTTCGTTTGCGCCGACCGCGACGGTGTCCGCGGCTGTCTACACGGTGGCCGACGGGCCGACGGGCGCGGTGATCAATGCGGCGGGCGTATTTTCATGGACGCCCCCGCTGACGCTGGGCAGCGGCGTGTACGCGTTCAGGATTGCGCTGATGGGTCTGCTCGATGGCTCGGCTGTGACCGATGAGACGACGCTGCTGGTGGCGGTGAGCAATACGCAGCGGTATCAGGTCGAAGCTCTGACCTCTCCGTCCGATGGAGGCACGGTTTCCGGCGGCGGCGCATACGAGCAGGGTGCGGCGGTGACGCTTACCGCCGTGCCTGCGGCGCGGTGGCGTTTTTCGCAGTGGAGCGACGGCGTGACGTCTGTCAGCCGGTCGTTCCAAGCGCGCCACGACGTGACCTATTGCGCGCAGTTTACGTTTGATCTGCCGGCACCCGAGGGCGCAGGCGGCACCGTTCAGGGCGGCCTGCCATTTCTCTATTGGCGTCCGGTGGCGGGTGCCGACGGCTACGTGGTGCGGCGCGCGCCGTCGTTGGCAGGGCCGTTCACCGTGATTTGCACGCCGACGAACAATGTCTGCACGGATGATTCGCCGCTGGCTGGCTTGGATTGCTACTATACCGTGGCGGCCAGTCATGGAGAGACGGAAGGGCCGGCGTGCGCGTCGTTCGGGGTTTTCGCCAGCGGCGTGGCGCGCAAGCTGATGGGCTCGGTCATCGGGACGCTCGGCTCGTATGGCAACAATACGGCGCGGACGCGCGACAAGGTCTTCGACGGGGACATCACCAGCTTTTATGACGCGGCGGCGGACGGCGGCTGGCCGGGCTGGGATCTCGGAGTCGAGCGCGTGTGGCGTCTGGCGTATCTTCGCTTCGTGCCGCGCGACACATTTCCCTCCAGAATGGTGAACGGCCAGTTCCAGATCTCATCGGATTCGGATGGCGTGGACAGCTTTGTGTCGCCGGAAACGCTGTATACGGTCGTAGCGCAGCCGCCGACGGGTGTCTACTCGCAGGTGTCGGTCCAGCTCGACAGACGCTTCAGGTACGTGCGCTATCTGCCGCCGACGGGAGGCTGGGGCAATATTGCTGAACTTGAGGTGTACGGGTACGACGCGGTGCCATCCGCGCCGTCCGGACTTTCGGCGGCGGCGGGCGTTGGAACCGTCTCGCTGACGTGGGGCGCTGTCACGAACAGCAACGGCTACGTCGTGCGGTGCGCGCGTGCGGTCGGCGGGCCTTACGAACCCGTGGCCTATGTGGCGGCTGCCGCATACGCGGGGAGCGGGCTGGCGAGCGGGGCCGCGTATTACTACCGGGTGGCGGCGGTCAACGGCAGCAGCGTGAGCGCCGATTCGGCGGCGGCGGGGGTGACGCCGCTGGCGCCGCTGGTGATCCCTTGTTTTGCGGCGCGTTCGGACGGCGGCGCGGCGGTGACGTGCGGCGGCGGCGCGGTGACCCTGCGGCTGTCAGGGGCTTTGGATCCGCGGCTGGAACTGGTCTGCTCCGACACGCTGGCGGTTCCGATCTCGCAGTGGCAGCCTGTTTCAAACGCGTCGTTCATGTCAGCGGACCCCAACACGGGGGCGGTTTCTGTGCTGATCAACACCAACGCGCCCAGGGTGTTTTTCGCTGTGCGAGTGAAGTGAGCGGCGGCGTTAGAGTTTCGTTAAGACGTTCACTTTTTTCTAACAGGGCAGGCTCCAAGCGTGGTATATTAAACAATCTGTAACCTAAGTTAAGGAGCGTGTGTGTTCGGGAACCGTAAGCAGGCGCAGCGTGACTTGGTCTCTCGGTACGAGTCGAAATACATCATTCCGCGGAGTTTGATAGCGGAAATAAGAGACTTTATCGCGCCGTTTTGCGTGGCTGACCCTTATACGCATGGCTTTCCTCCCGAGTACACGATCACCACGCTGCAGTTGGACACGCCCGACTATGCGCTGCACTACGCCAAGGAGTGGGGGGCGCTCGCCCGGTTCAAGCTGCGGGTGAGGACGTATGGAGCGATCGGGTCGGCGCCGGTGTTCGCCGAAGTGAAGGCTAAACTGGATTCGACGATTGTGAAGAGCCGCGTGGCGGTTCCGTTCGGAATTTGGAACAAGGACCTGCTGTTTGGGGTGAAGGTGCCGTCGTGTTTCAAGAATGAGCGCCAGGAGATCGACTTTCTGCAGTTTAAACGGCTGGTGTGGGAGCTGGGAGCCCAGCCGGTGGCATTGGTCCGATACATCAGGGAATCCTACGTGGGCTCGGTGGACAGCTATGCGCGAGTGACGTTCGACCGCAAGCTCCAGTACCAGATGACAGACTCGTGGACTGATTTTGGGAGCCGCGGCAAATGGCGGGGCATGGATTCGACGGAGGCGCAGGGCTTCGGATTGCCCTATTCCGGTGTGGTCATGGAGGTGAAGACTCTGTCGCACATGCCGGTGTGGGTGTTAGATCTTGTGGAGCGGTTTCAGTTGAGGAAGAGTGGAAACTGCAAATACTCGACCGCCTTGTGGCGCGAGGGTGTTTTTCGGGGGTATCCTGAGACGAACGAAGCGGCTGCGGATGCGTTGGCTCAGATATAAAGGGAAAAAGGCCGAGGGCCTCCCGGTGAAAGAGAGAGTGTGGGACAGTGAACGTAAATGACTATCTTTCGATGTTTTTCGGCACGCAAGAGGTGATGAGCCCGCTGATGGCGGCCAGTGCGCTGATATTGAGCTTTCTGTTGTCGATGGTGTTCGCGTCGGTTTACCAGTACACCTTCCGGGGGTTCACCTATTCGCGGTCCTATATTCACTCGATGGTGATCGGCAGCATGATCACCTGCATGCTCATCATGGCGATTGGCAGCAATCTGGCGCGCGGCATGGGCATGCTTGGCACGCTGGCCATTATCCGCTTCCGCACGCCTGTGCGCGACCCGCGCGATGCGATGTTCCTGTTCGCGTGTTTGGGCGTCGGCATCGCCTGCGGTTCGGGAATGTCGATTGTGGCCGCGTTAGGAACGCTGATCATCAACGGTGCCGCCTTGCTGCTGCACTGGGCACCGTTCGCCTCGCGGCGCGAGTACGAGGGATTGCTGAGGTTTATCATGCCGGCCAACGACACTCAGGCGGAGCAGGAGGTCCAATCCATTTTGGTGCAATACTGCTCGTCGTTTTTTCTTTTGGGCATGCGCGACGCGGAACAAGGGGACTGCGTCGAATATTCATATCAGGTCCGCCTGCTGGATCCGGCGTATCAGCGGGATCTGGTGGAAGCGTTCAAAAAGTCGGGACAGTTTGCCGACGTTGTGCTGCTGATGCAGCGTACGACTGTCGAATTGTAAGGACGATAGCGTTATGACGAATGCATTCAAACGCGAGAAGATGCGGATGCCTTTCCGGGTGTACCTTCGGCGTGCTGTGCGTGTTTGGTTCATGTTGCTGATCATCGGGCTGATTCCGTTTTTCCTGTGGTTCCTGACGCAGGACGCCGCGACGCACCGTTTCACGGGGGTGGTGGAGTCGGAGTCGGAGACCGTCGGCGCCGTGGCTGCGGCGCGGATCGTGTCGATCGAGGTGCAGGCCGGACAGAGGGTCAAACCGGGCGATGTCTTGGTTCGGCTGGACCCCGCCGATCGCGCATTGGACATGGCCATGCAAGAAGCGCGCGTGATGGACTATAAAGAGAGTCTGCTGCGGTACGAGCAAGGCGTCTTGCACTACCGGCAGACGTTTCAGGAGTCAGAGCGGCGTTGCCGCGAGACGGTCGAGTCGGCGACCGTTGCGCTGGAAACAGAGAGGATGAATCAGGCCCGCGACGAGGCGGAGCTGGCCGGGGTGAAGGCAGAGATCGCGCGGCTACAGCCGCTGATCGACAAGCGGTTGGTGAGCGAGCTTCAGTTGTCGGCGCTGCGGCCCAAGGAGATGACGCTGGAGCAGACGGTTTCGCGGTACGCGCCTCTGATCGCCGCCCTGCAGAAGCGATACGATGTGGCGGTGAAGGATCTGAAAGAGGTTCAGGTGTTGCTGGCGTCGGCGGCCAGCGAAACGAACAACACGTCGCTGGCTGAGTCGCTGGGGCGCGCGGCGCAGACCTGCAAGCTGGCTGCGGGGAGCGAGCCTTTTGTCTTACGGGCGTCGCGGGCGGGTGTGGTGTCGCGTATTCAGCGCCAGACCGGCGACGTGGTGGTGGCGGGAGAGCCGATCATTCGCGTGGCTTCGGTGAGCTCGATGTATATCACCGGACTGCTCACGCAACGGCAGTTCGCGGGTCTTACGGTTGGCGACAAGCTACAAGTTTTCCGCGTGACAGACAGCTCGAAAGCGCCGTCCCGCGCGCAGGTCGATTTGATCGATCCCGAGGTGATGGATCTGCTCGACCCCTTCAACCCGACTCCCCGCTTCCCTGTGCGCGGGCGGCGGGTGCGGCTGCGGATTTTGGACGAGAACAGTACGCTGGTGCCGGGAGAGACCGTGGCGTTGCAGTCGTATCGGCAAGACAAGTGGTTGGAGAACATGAAGCGATATTGTCTGTTTGCGGGATGCAGGTCGGCTTCGCTTTAAGAGGCCCGGGCGCGGCTAGGAACCATGAACGAAAAGATGAGACAGTCGGTTTTGCGGTTATCGGCGGGCTGCGGTGCGCTGCTGTGGCTGCTGGCTGGGTGCGCCAGCGTGGAGCCTCGCGCGTTGGCCGGACAGCAGGCGCAGTCCTCCCCTTCCGTTGGAACGAACGTGGCGGCTAAGGCTGAAGCGAAGGTGCCTCCCGCGCCGGAGGGCGGTTACGCGTGGGACGACCTGGCGCGACTGGCGGCCGCGAACAGCAGCGAGGCCAAGGTGATGCTGCTGGAGGCTGAAGTGGAGCGGCATAAGACGGCGGTGGACACGGGTTGGCGCAACCCGCAAC
>CAYSXF010000010.1:0-16309 GCA_964434815.1 uncultured Lentisphaeraceae bacterium | reverse complement strand
GCTGGGAGAGAGCAGCATACGGAAGGTGAACATTAACCGGCAGCACCGAAGCGGAACGCAGCGCGAAATCAGGAGTCAGCAGGCCAGCCGCCTTCGTCTCGCTCAAACGCACCGCGCGCCGCACCATGCGCGCCTCTTTCGCTGCGCCGAGCGGCATCTCCACAGAGTAGAGCGACGGCTTTACAAAGCGCACCGCGCCATCGTCGCCTGACAGCGCCTCACGGCCGCGGCCGTTGAGCACGGCTGACCAGCCCGCATGCGGATCGCTCGCTAGGTGTGTCGCGGCTCGTGAGGACACTCGCCCTCCATCGCCCGCCCCGCTGATGGCGGGAGATCGTCCCCGTGAGCCGCCTGGAGCGTCGTCATCCGCCACGCCGATGATTTGCGCCTTATCCGCGCATAAAGTCCCTTCGCCGGTCAGCAGCTCGCCCTTGAGCAACAGCGCGGCCTGTGTGTCAGGCAAGCGCTGCGCCAGCGATGCGGGAAAGACACCTTCGGAAAGGAAGACCGCCGAGCGCACAGCCCCGAGCCGCGCGTGCAGATCGCGCAATAAACTCTTCTGCAATGATTCGCCGGTGAGCAGCGCCGCGCAGAGAATCGAGGAGGTCAGCGCGACGGTTCCCGCAAACACGAGGTGCCGCGTGCCGTAGTAGCGCAGACTTCTTCTGACCCAGGTGCCGATCATGCCGCTCATCTCTCTTTCCACCTTCCGCACTGATGGTCCGATAACCGATGCCCTCTTCCCAATGACCAATGACTAATGACCAATGACCAATGACCAATGACTTCTTTCCCTTTTCCTCACTTCCCCTGCATCGTGCCCTTGACCTTCAGCGGAACCGCATAGAATCCCTTCGACGCCGTCACGAAGAGCGTGTCCTTCTTCGGCCCGCCGATGCAGACGTTGGCGCTCCACTTTTCGGGAATCGCGATCACGCCCAGCCGCACACCGGCCTTATCGAACACGTACACGCCTTCCTTGCCGGTCAGATAAAAGCGGCCGTCCGCATCGATCGTCATCCCGTCCGATCCCATCCCGCAGGCCAGGCGTTTGCCTGCGAGCGCCCCTTCCGGTTGTATGTCGTAAGCCCAGGTCTTGTTCGCGTCGATGTCCGCCACGAAAAGCGTCTTGCCGTCCGTCGTGCCGACGATCCCGTTGGGCTGAACCAGATCCTCCGTGACTCGGCGCGGCGTGCCGCCCGGCGCCAGGAAGTAGACTTGACGCGTGCCCTGCGGCGGGGTTTTGTGCGTCCACCAAGGGTACCCATAGAACGGGTCCGTAAAGTAGCAGCCGCCTTGCGGACGCGGCCACACATCGTTCGGGCCATTGAAATCTTTGCCCCCGTAGCCCTTCGCAAGGACCGTCACCCTGCCATCAGGCGTGATGGCCCGCAGCTCCATCTTCTCGTCGGCGCAGGCCAGCAGCGTGCCATCCGACATAAAGCACATGCCGTTGGCGCGGCCAGAGGGCTCCATAAAGACCCGCACGCCCTGCTCGCGGGTCCAGCGCAAAATCTGATTGTTCGGCTGGTCGACAAAGAAGACCTCGCCAGCCGCGTTGACCGTCGCGCCCTCGGTGAAGGCGAACCCGCCCGCCAGTTTCTCCGCCACCGTGCCCGGAGCGACCACGTCGTCAAGTCCCGCACCTGCCGCACACAGCGCCACACTCGCCAAACAGCCCATGACCCAGCTTTTCATTGCTCATCCCTTTCCTGCTCCGCTCTGGCCCATCAGGCTGTAGTATAGCGTATTTAGAGCGATTTCAACCAGCGCTTGTAGTCATCCAGTTTGAAGGGCCGCGGGCCGGCCAGATAGTGGTTCTGAAACTTCTGAGTTCCCACGGTCCACTCGATCAGCCACATGGCAGGCTTCGCGGACTGCGGTAAGGCGCCGACCCCCTCGCGGCCGTTGCGGCCCACATGAAAGTCTGCTTCGAATACGGTTTGCTGGCTGTCGGCGTCGTGCACAACGACGTGGCCTTTGATCTCGGCGAGCGTATCGTTCACGACCACGAGCGGATGCCTTCCGGCTTCCGGTTCGCCGCACATCGCGCACACGTCGGCCTGCACGCGCTTGATGTAGCGGTAGGCCAGCTTCTGCCGGCCGTAATAATCCACTACTGCGTCGGAAATGATCGGCCAGCAGTCCCGCACGTTCCACCACAGGATACCGGTCCGTTTCCATTTGGCGGAGCGCGACAGCTCGATGAAGAACTTGTCGGCTTCGGCCTGGCTGATTTGCGAGGAGAGGATGAAATCATCGAGGTTTTCCGGCACTGTGCCGAACAGAACTGCCGTCTGTTTCGCCATGAGCGGGATGCGGTAATTGTAGCTGGTCACGTTGGGGAGCGGCCGGACAGCATGCGTGAGCCATTGCTCGTTTTTCTGCCATGGCCACAGGAAGGCGGGCTCCAGCATCTGCTTCAGGCTGCGGCGGTCCGGGCAGCCGTGATAGCCGGTCTCGCTCACGAAATGGGCGGGCGACAAGGTGTAGAACGTGCTCTTGAAGTCGTCGCGCGGACCCCACAAGTGATCTTCCGGCTTGAGGCTGCTCTGGTCGCCGGCCTGAACCATCGCCGGGCTGTGATAAGGGGAGCTTGGCAGATAATCGCGGAACGGGTCGAATTCGCGGATGACCTCGGGCAGGACGTGCCGGCTCAGCCGGTCCGCGTTCGGGTCGAGCTGGACGCCGAACCAGCCGGTGTAAGCGTCGTCGATCTCGTTGTTGCCGGCCCACAGGGCGAGGCAGGGGTGGTTGCGCAGCTTCTGCACGACCGACATGGCTTCGGCCCGGATTTCGGCGGCGAAGGCGTCGGTCTGCGGATAAATGGCGCAGGCCAGCGCAAAATCCTGCCAGACCATCACGCCGTTCCGGTCGCAAAGCTCGAAGAAATCGTGGTCTTCATAGACGTTTCCGCCCCAGCACCGGAGCATGTTGCAGTTCAGGTCCACGACCATCGCGAAGGCGGCCGGCAACTGCTGTTTGTCGCGGCTGTGGAGGCTGTCGAGCGGAACCCAGTTGCTGCCTTTCGCAAACACCTTTTCGCCGTTGACCACAAACACAAATTCTCCCGGCTTATCCGGCGTCGTGACATCCGAGTGCACCAGCTTGATCGTCCGGATACCGACCTGCTGACGCGACGTAACCAATACTTTGCCGTTGTTATCCAAAAGCTCCAGTGTCAAGTCATAGAGCGGCTGCGCTCCGTAACCGCGCGGCCACCACAGCTCGACCTTGCTCAGGCTGAACGTTTGCCGGTCATGCGGATTGACCACCGCATGCGTTGCGGTATGGAGGGTTTTGCCGGCGCGTCCCAGCGACACGCGGACCTGCCACCGGTCGATGTCGAACCGGTCAGTCAGGAAGTGCCAGTCCACCATGACGCGGGCCGTGCTGTGGACGGGATCAGCCTGCAAGGTCGCGAAGTAGACAGTGGACCAGCGCGTTGGCGGCAGGAATTCCAGCCGCACGCTCCGCCACAGGCCGGCCGAAACGATGCGGGGCGCGATGTCCCAGCCATACATGTGCGGCGCCTTGCGGACCGACAGCGACTCCCAGTTCCCGGCAAACGCCCCTTCCACGGCCGACGGCTGATGCTGGCGTCCTGCGAGCACCGCCGAGTCGAGCCGCACGGCCAGTTCATTTTCCATGCCTTCCGAGCGCAGCAGATCCGCCACGTCGAAGCGGTGGGCGATGAACATGTTGTGCGTTTCGCCGAGCAGCCGTCCGTTGAGAAAGACCGAGCCGAGACAGTCGATCCCTTCGAAAACCAGTTCGATGCGCTCTTTGTCCGTCCGTTTGGGCGTCTGGAAGCTCCGCTTATACCACCACCGATATCCCTCCCATTCGCGCAGCAGGTAGATGTTGTTGCCGACGGACAGATCAGGGAGCCTGCCGGCCTTCATCAGATCGATTTCGACATTGCCCGGCACGGCCGCCGCGATAGTGGGCCAGCCCGCCCCGACCAGATCGCAAGGCCTACACGGCCCATCCGGGCGTTGTTCCCCATAGCTCAACTGCCACACGCCGTCCAGCGAGACGCTTTTCCGTTCCTCGACTTTCGCAGGCACACCCGAGGCCAGAACAACGGCCCCGGCAACCGAAACGAAACCCAACAGCAACAAGCGAGTCATATTCATCAATCGAGATCTCCTGAAAGGCCCGCGTAAGCGATGGCCAGCGCGGCATAATCACCGATGGTCTCACCCAGCCCGGCGGGAACGATCTTGCAGCGTTTCACTGCATCCGGCAATGCCTCCTCAGCCAGAACGCGCATCGCGGTCGGACGGAGCAGGTCTTCGCAGCGGGCGAACACGCTGCCGATCACGATCACCTCGGGGTTCAAGATGTCGATCAGGATCGCGAGCCCCCGGCCCAGATAAAAGGCCGACGTCTCGAAGACGTCCCGCGCCAGCGCATCGCCGCGCCGCGCCGCCTCCGCGACCGTCTTCAACTCCAATTTAACGCATGCCGCCTCATCGGCGCAGAAGGAGACGGCCGCGCCCTTCTGCCAGGCAGTCCGAATCCGGCTTTGCGCCAAGCGCGTGATGCCGCCGCCGGAGCAGAAACCCTCGAAAGAGCCGGCCTTGTTGAACCCTACCGGCCCGTCGTCCGCCATGCGCACATGGCCGACTTCGCCCGCCAAGTCATCGCGCCCGGCATGCATGCGTCCGCCGATGATGATGCCGGAGCCCATGCCGGTGCCAAAGGTCAGGAAAATGGCGTCCTGCGCGCCGCGCGCCGCGCCCCACTTCCACTCCGCCAGGGCACCGGCGTTAGCGTCATTCATCAGAAAGGCCCGCCCGCCGAAGCGCTCCGTGATCAGCCGCGTGATGGGCACGTGGTCCCAGCCGGGCAGATTCGGCGGCGAGAGAACCAGGCCTTCGCTGGAGTTCATCGGCCCGCCGCACGAGACGCCGAACACAGGCGCCTCGCCGTTGGTGCGGGCCAGAACCGACTCCATGGTTTTCCACAGATTCTGCAGCGTCTTTTCCAAACCGCCCGCCGTGTCGGTCGGGAACACGACCTTGTGCAGGATCTGCCCCTCGGGCGATCCGATCAGCACAGCGCATTTGGTGCCGCCAATGTCGACGCCGATGATGGGCGACGAAGCCGAAAGCTGGTTATTGCTCATGTTTTCTTGATTTGCCTTTCGTTTCGGTTCGGGCTGTTTGTTCTGTGGCAGCCATGACTTCCGCATTCTTAGTTTAGGTCGCCAGCGACTTATCGAGGTGCGCGTTTGCCGCTCTTGCCCTTGCCGCTTCAGCGACCTCTGGCGACACAATCACCTTGCCAAGGGGCGCAAAGGACACTTGGGCCAGTTTGAAGTGAGCCAAGCCAAACGGAATTCCTATGATCGTCACGCAGCATAGCACGCCTGCGACCGCATGGCTAATGGCCAGCCACAGACCGGCCAAAATACACCACAGGAAATTGACGAACCCCGTACCTGTAATACGATCGATACCGACCAACCGGCCGTCAACCAATACTCGTCCGAATGGAAATGCCGCAAAGACAGAAATGCGAAAGGCGGCTTTTGCAAAGGGTATGCCGATAATCGTAAGCGCAAGAATAACTCCGGACAGGAACCATACCAACCAGGCAAAGAATCCGCCGCCGAAGACAAACCACAAAAGATTCCCAACGAACGCCATACGATCCTTGCCTTTCTTGCCACTGCGTTTGACACACATAGCGAATCAAACTGCGGCATTTCTTTTTCTGCCGGCCATCTTCTGAGGCATGGCATCGGTGATCGGGCCATCGACTAAACAGCAAAGCGCATTAAAAATGCACACCTATCTTCATCGTGGTTTCTATACTAGCACACGCTTCAACCCCGATCCAAGTCCGTTTCATATTTTCGGACGCGCCTTACGAACGTTTTGCAGGTTACTCCGGGTATCCTATCTTCCGCACCTGGACGTTTCGGAAAAAGGCTCGTCCCCGCGCCACGCTGGCAAAACCTCCCACGGCCATTTTGAGGCGGCAGGCCTCGGGCTTCGCTCCCGTCGTGAACGGCAAGGAAACCGGCGTCCACGCGGTCGTTCCGGTCAGGCTCTTGGCCGACACCGAGTCGCCCGCATACAGGTTCACCCCGAACGCGCCGCCCTTTTCAGTGATGCTGACGCCTTCGGCCCGGACCTCCGCAGTGAACAGGTAGTTCTTGAACGGCTGCAGCTCAAGGGTCCGGCAGATGGCCGCATTGTTCGGCGCCGGGCTGTCCAAAACGAACGTGCCGTCCGAGGAGACAGACGCCTTCGAGCCTGCGCGCTCGCTCCAACTGTCGAGACGCCATCCCTCCGAAGCCTTGGTGATTGCGCCAAGGGCTGGCGGCTTCTCCAGAAGCGACGACCCGAGGCGGGCATGCGACAGGCCGCCCTTCATCAGTTCATAAGCCCACGCCGGATAGGTGCCGACGGGAAGATCGGCCTTCCGGTAGTTGGCGGCGACTGCGGACGCCCCTTGCCGCATAGGACCGTATCGCCAGGCTGAGTCGCCCAGGCCGACGCGCTTCTCGCCTTCGCGGACTTCACAATTGAGATAGTCCCGGTACCACTCCATCCAGCCGCGGAACGTGTCCGCCGGACGCCACGGCTTCTCCTTATAACCGCTGTGGTCCTTCACGCCGTGAAGCCAGCCTTTGGGCAGCGTCACGCCCTCCTTCTTGTCGTAGAAACCGTCCAGGCCGTGCATCCACTCGTGCAGAAAAACCTCGTCGCGGGGATTCAGGTTCGGCGTGCAGTTCACGGCGAACAGGCCCAGCGCGTGCTCCTTATCATACCAGCCGACCCCGAAGCCCGCGCGCGGGATCTTGTAGCCGGAGGCCGTGTCGTAATGCAGAAAATAGTAGCCCGCGCTGTCGAACTCCCCCGGCTTGGCAAATGACGACAGCTCGTTCAGCAGCTCGGGCGCGAAGAACTCGGCGCTGTCCTTCCGGTCAGGGTTGAACACGCGCAGCGGCTGCTCGGAAACCCGCACGGTCGGAACGAACCGGACTTTTCCGCGCGTGATCTCGCTCACCATGGCGGGCGTCTCGACCTCGAAGCACTGACGCGCGTGAGCGACTTCGGCGTCCGTCATGCGCGCCCGGACGGGCAGAAACAGGGGCGAGTACGTGTCGCTCTCCCGCTTGATGATCAGCAGCACTCTGAACTCGATCACCGGCTGCGCCGTTTCGGACAGCGCCCCCATCAGCGGAAAGGCGAGGCCGAACAAGGCCAGTCCCCAACTGCGCGCGATCCAGCGCGTGAACCGGACTCTCCGGTGCGTTTCCTTGGCGCGACCCGACATTCTAATGTCACTCATCTTATCATCCTGCAACTTACGCGTTGAAATGAAATATGCCCGTCCGATCAGAATGACAGGCAGAATACATGAGAAAACGTGCGGGGACAAGTGCTGAGTCCTAGGTGAAGCGGCAACGGGCGCATCCCCGTTTCAGGTTGACTCCGCAGGTGGGTCTTGTATGATGACAAGAGTATGAGAGTGCGTTATTTTTAGTTTTCCTTTCAGTTGACAAGGAACCAAGGGGGAATGAACATGAGTCCACAGGGAGTTGAACAAATCCGCGCCGCAGAACGCAGCGCTTGCTCACGGTTCGCCGCGGCCGTGCTGACTGCAGCTCTGCTGGCTCTGCCGGGGCAGGCAGCCGGCACGGCGCAGCCGGCAGGAGCCACCCCGCTGCTGCTTCAGGAACTCAAGACCTGCCCGCATAAGATCGTCTTCGAGACCTTCCGCGACGGAAATTGGGAGATTTACATCATGAACGCGGACGGCTCAAACCCCGTCAACCTGACGCGCACGCCGGACGCGGATGAGTTCTATCCCAAAGCGTCCCCCGACGGCTCAAAGATCTGTTTCGTCGTGGACGAAGGCAAGGGCGCAGCCAAGGCGCGCAATCTCTACCTCATGAACCTCGACGGCACCCAGCGCTCAAAAATCGCGGACAACGCCCGCGAGCCCTGCTGGAGCGCCGACAGCCAGTCGGTCGCCTACCTGCCTGCCGAATTCAAAAAGTGGGACGCGATGGACTACGTGACCAAGGGATTGGTCATCTACGACCTGAAGACCGGCGCTCACCGCCCGCATCCCAATCCGAATATTCATCACCTCTACTGTCTGAACTGGACTCCGGACGGGAAGTGGTTCGTGGCGACCGTGCATGGCGGCATGGGGTTCAGCCATGCGATCCTGGCCCTAGAGTCCGAGGGCGAGAAGGTCTTCGACCTGGGCCTCGGCGGCTGCCGCCCGGATGTGAGCCCCGACGGCAAGCGAGTCATTTGGGGCCACGGCGACTTCTCCGTCGGCTTGGCCAGTCTCGACTTCCGCCCAGGCTCAGCCAAGGCCACGTTCCTTCACAACGTCGTCGAGAGCAAGGAGCCGAACGAGACCTACCACGCGGACTGGTCGCCGGACAGCAAGTACATCGCCTTCACGCGCGGAGCCAAACGGAAAGACAGGAAGATGGGTCTGGCACCGGAAATTCCGGGCTCGGATGCGCCGGGCTGGGACATCTGTGTGGCTGACGCGGCTGCCACAAACAGATGGGTTGCCATCACCCTCGACGGCAACTCCAACAAGGAGCCCGACTGGGTTTTCGTGAAGAGCGCCGGCGGCAAGTGACACAGAAATGAGAACCATCAAGAAACACATTTTTGACAGGATGAACTGGATTTTCAGGATTAGCCCCAGAATAATCATCCTGTTCAATCCTGTAATCCTGTCAAAAGAATATCGTATGTGTGCGCTTCAGACTCGTCGCCCAAATGGCCACAGCATTTCCAAAACGGTTTTCGAAACAACACTTCGATTATCTGCGTTCGCCGCGCTGGCCCTTTTGCTCGGATGCGATCAGTCAGCTAACCGCACGGCTGCCGCGAAGGCCCCGCCGGTCATCAAGACGAAGAGTGGAACGGAAATGGTCTTGCTCCCAGCGGGCGAGTTCGCCATGGGCAGCCGCAGCGGCAATGCCGACGAAGCGCCTGTCCACAAGGTCTCCGTGAGCGCCTTCCTGATGGACCGCTGCGAGGTGACGCAGGAGCAATACGAGAAACTGGAGCTGCCCCATCCGTCGCACTTCCGGGCACCCTCGAATCCGGTGGAGATGATCGGCTGGGGCCAGGCCATCGCGTTCTGCAACGCGCGGTCCCGCGCCGAGGGGCTGCGCGCCTGCTACAACGAGGAGACCGGCACCTGCGACTTCGATGCTGACGGCTACCGCTTGCCCACTGAGGCCGAATGGGAATACGCCTGCCGCGCCGGCACAACTCAGGACTATTCGTTCGGCGGCGATCCTCGCAGCGCCGGCCAGTACGCTTGGTTCGACGAGAACGCGGCCAGACAGACGCACCCCGTCGGCCAGAAGAAACCGAACCCGTGGGGCTTGTACGACCTTCACGGCAACGTGGCCGAATGGTGCAACGACCCTTACGACAAAGACTATTATTCGGCCAGCCCATCGCGCAATCCGCGCGGCCCGCGCGAAGGCACGCGCTATGCGTTGCGCGGCGGCGCGTGGAACTCCAAAGTCAAAGGCCTGCGCTCGTCCGCCCGCATCGGTGAAACCCCGGGCTTCCAGGATGCCTGCTTCGCCCGCGACGCCATCGGGTTCCGCTGCACGCGCAGCGCGCCCGATGAAACAAAGGGGAAAATACCATGAGATCAGTCAGCCCTCTCCTGTCCGCACTTCTCATTGCCAGCGCAGTCTGGCCGCTCTCGATGCTGCGTGCCGCTGAGGCGGACCCGGCCGCGCCCGGCGTCTGGGACACTGAACAAGCGTCGGCCGAGCCGCTCGCTCCGGCCGCACTCGCAGCCAGAGCGGGTTGGACGGCGGTTCCCAAGGACTCAACCGCTATCTCCTTCAAAGGCGATGCTGTCATCTCAAATGGCCGAATGCTCGCTGTCTTGAGGAAGCAGAGTGCGGCGGTTGAACTCTATGCGTTTGGGCCCACCGGCGCAGCTCTTCGTTCGCGGCTGATGCTGATGGCACCGGGCGGAGATACGTCAGCACACTTAGACAACGCTACCTTGGTTGAGAACAACAAGGGCGGCCTCTGTCTGGAAGCGTCCTACAAGACCTCTGGCGGTGCGGCCCTCGCGGCCCGATACCGTCTCAAGAAAGGCGAACCGCTTCTGGAGACGGAGCCTCTCGCAGGCGCCGACGCGCAGCGCATCGAAGTCCCCTGCCGCTTCCTAGTCTTGCCGGACTTCTTTGCGGATGACGTCGTGATTGACGCGGCCAAGATCCCTGCAGCCCGCGCGGAACTCCCGAGCGAAAACTTCCTCGTCCACCTCGCGGGACAGGGCGACAGCATCGCCGTCTGCGTCTTTGAAAACAAGGAGCAGGAGGTGCGCGTCACGCTCTCAGGCGAGGGCGCGCAACGCACGATCACCGGTTCGGAGATCCGCTTCGGTAAAGGACGGAAGATCTGGACCGCGCTGCTCGAAAGCCCGCAGCTCTGGCACACGCGGGACATCCGGTCGGAAGACGGCGACAAAATCCTGCCCCTCGGCTGGAAGCTTCCTTTCCCCGCGTGCTGGCGCGCGGACTTCACGCGGACTGACGACCTGACCGACACCTGGGAGATGCTCCTGCAGGAAAAGAAGGACGCGGAGTACCAGAAGCCGGTCCCGTTCGGCGGCGGCTCGGGTAGCGTCCCGCTCACCCGGAAACGTTGGACCACCGTGCTCGGCTCGACTCTCTACCCCTGCTGGTCCGACTCCGACTCCAATGTCTTTCTTCAGCCGCTGAAGCACGAAGCACTCACCTTCCGCGGCCCCGTGGTGTTCTACCCCCTCAACCGCGTGCAGGCCACGCCGCTGAACGTCTACACCGTCGTGGACATCATGCGCGGCAGCCTGGGCGTCGGCCCGTGCGAGTACATCCTGGACCTGGAGGGGCAGAAGTCGCAGTACAAGGGTCGGGCCACCTGCTCGACGCGCGACACGCTGGAGCCCATCTACACCAAGGGCCAGCAGAAGCAGAAGCGCGAGGAGATCGAAAAGGTCCTCGAAGACGTGATCACCTTCGTGACCCACATCCGCAGCCGGATCGAAGGCTACGTGGCATTCGGGCATTCGATGCGGGACTACCTGGCCGAACAGACCAAGGCCCATCCGGAACTGAAAGCCCCGCTCGCCGAGCTGGACCAGTTGACTCAGCGGATCGACGCACGGGTGGAGGCGCGCAGGGAGAAGATCAAGACCGTGGCACACTCCAAGCAGATGGTCGAGGAGTTCCGCCGGACCACGCTCGCTTACGAAGGCGCCGACGCGCTCGAGAAGTGCAAGGCCTTCACCCGCCCCATGGTGGAGATCGGCGGAAACCAAGACGAGCTGGCCGGCGAATGCCGCTGGGTCGTGAAGAGCCTGCGCCAAAAAGCCGGCCTGCTGCTGGCCACCGAACCGCGCCTGGCCGGGATCGCCGCCGAAATTCGCACCCGGACGCAAGCGGCACTCAACAATCCGGCCGGCCATGAGGGAGCGAGACATTGATGAAACAATACGCAGTCGCAGTTGGACTATTGCTGGGAGCCAGTTGGCTGACACCGCTTTGGGCTCAGACACAGGGCGATGCGACATTGGAGAATAAGACTCTCCGTATGGTCGCGCAGCCAGGCCAGCCCGGCGTGGCGGTTTTCCTCAAGTCTGATGCGCCTACCAAGCGCATGGAGCTTGCGCTCCTGGCGCCCGGCGCGACCCAGAGCGCATCCATCAGCAAGGCCGAAGTGGTGAAAAGCGCGTCCGGCCGGAGCCTTCTGCGCGTCAGTGCGGGAGCTGCCGAAGCGGAGTTCAGCCTCGGCACCAGCGGTTTCGTTAAGGTCAATCCTGGCAAGAACGCGTCGAGCGTCGAGGTCAGAACCGGCGCGCGCTACGCGGTCCTGCCCGATTTCTTTGCCGACGATGTGGTCTTCGACCCGGCGCACCTCTCTATGCCCTCGCTCACCGTTCCGGCGGAGAATTTCCTCCTGCACTTCATCGAAGGAGGCAACACCCTCGTGATGTGCATCTGGCCGGGCCGGCTTAAACAGCCCGAAGCGAAAGATGCCGCAGAGCCGCAGGTCGACCTGGTCTTCGCGGGCGAAGGCCAGGCGCGCCGCATCGCCGCATCGCGGATCGAGTTCCAGAGCAAGCCGGTCTACGCCGGCATCATCGAGCAGAAAGGCCTGTGGCAAGACGTGGACGCCGCTGCCCTTCCGACTTACAAACCCGCTGCCATCGCGTGGAAGCGGCCCTTCGAGGCCAGGTGGCGCGGCGATTTCATCGTCGCTGAGGGCCAACGCCTCGCCGACTGGCCAGCCCGCAACCAGTCCTTCGATTTTCAGAGCACCGCTAAGGTTCGAACCGAAAAGTGGTGGGAGGGCGGCGACGACCCGCTGGACGCGCGCTTCTTCGCCACCACCACCCAAAGCAACCTGAAGCTCGCCAAGTGGTGGGAGAAGGGCGACGAGAACGCCCCGCAGATCTGGCAGGAATCGCTCGCCGACTTCTTCATCTATCCGTCCGTGTTCAAAGGCGATGAGACCCGACTCTGCCTTTACGCCGACAAGAAGGCTCGCGACAAGCCGCATGTGTACGAGCGCGTCCTCATCTACCCGCTGGGCCGCGTCCCAGCCACGCCGCTCAACGTTTTCACTCCCGTTGACCTGATGCGCGAGACGCTGGGCCAAGGCCCTTGCGAGTACATCCTCGACCTGGCCGGCGTCAAGCCGCGGCCGATCGGCGGCGACCGCCCGCTCCTGTCTCACGCCACCTGCGGCCTGTGGAACGACCACATCCATCCGATCGTCAATCAGCTCAAGAAAAAACCCGACGGCAGTTTCGAGCCGCTCGACGAACCGACCAAGGCCCACCTGATCAAAGCGCTGGAGGAAATGTGGTACTTCGTCCACGCCATCCACGACCGCCTGCGCGAGTACAAGCAGTGGGGCACCGAGATGGACGCGTTCTGCAAGCAGGAAGCTGCCAAAGGCCCGAAAGTCAAGGTGATCGCAGACCTGACCCTGGCGAACCTGGACCGGCTCAATTCCGACCTCGCCCGGCACAAGTTCGAGGGGCCGGGCTCCGAAGCTTACTGGAAGGAGCGCGTGCCGGAGTTGATCCAACTGGTCAAGGCGGATCAGTACGCCGACATGGGCACCATCAGCAAGATCCGGGATCTCGGAAACAACCAGGACGAGCGGGTCTCGCGCTGTCGCCAGTACGTCAAGGCGGTGCTGCAGGAGATCGTGTTCCAAGACACCAGCGATCCGACCGCCCGCGCGTTTGCGTCAGAACTCCGCGACCGCTGCCATCGCATGCTGCGAAACCAGCACCCGAAGGAAGGATTTTAGCGTCGTGCCGCACCACTGACGAGACGGTGTAGCCCTCATTTTTGACAGGATTAACAGGATTTTCAGGATTGAGGAAAGCCCATGAATAACCACCTGTTCAAATGAAAGAGTCACTGTTTCCAAACAAGAGTACCGTTGTCCACGACTCCACAATCCTAGCGTAGGCATTTCTAATCCTGTTTAATCTTGTTAATCCTGTCAAAGAAACTGCCGCATTTTAATTGTCTATGGAGAAGCCATATGTCACGAGGTATTTCATTTGCCCTCAACGCCGCGCTCGCTCTGGCGTGCAGCATGCTACTCGTATCATGCGGCGAACGGCCCGAAACTCCCGCCGCCTCTGCGAACGCGGTTATCAAACCGCCTTCGGGTGGCGAGCTGGTCCTGATCCCTGCGGGCGAGTTCAGCATGGGCCAGCCCGGCGGCCGCGCGGACGAAGCGCCGCACGCGGTTTCCGTCGCTTCCTTCTACATGGATCGCTGCCCCGTGACGCAGGAACTGTACGAGAAGATTGCCGGTGTAAACCCGTCCAAGCGGAAGGGCCTGCAGAACCCCGTCGAACGGATCCAGTGGATCGACGCCGCACACTTTTGCAACGCGTGTTCTGAGCGCGAGGGCCTCACGCCCTGCTACGACCCGCAGACGTGGGAATGCTGCTTCGAGGCCACTGGCTACCGACTGCCGACCGAAGCCGAATGGGAATACGCCTGCCGCGCCGGCAGCCGCGCGAAGTATTTTTTCGGCGACGATGCGTCCAAGGCTTCCCTGTATGCCTGGTTCAAGCCGCACTCAGCGGGGATGGCACACCCCGTCGGACAGAAGCGCCCCAACGCCTGGGGCCTTTGCGACATGCTCGGCAACGTCTGGGAGTGGTGCAACGACTGGTACGGCGAAAGCTACTACACGGGGAGCCCGCGCGACAACCCGCGCGGACCCGCGGCCGGCAAGCAGCGCGTGCTGCGCGGAGGCGCGTGGGATTGCGGGCCTGAAAAATGCACAGTGACCTTCAGAGCCAAGGAGTTCCCTGTTTTCACCGACGCCTGTTTCGGCGCGGACACTTACGGCTTTCGCCGCGTTCGGAGTTTCGCCGCAACGCAGTCAGTTCCGTCTGCCAAAACGGATGCCAAGGCAAGTGCCGCCGCTGTTGTCACCGCGTCCGCGAAGTCCTCCGCAGTCCCCCCTGTAGCGCCAAGCGGCAAGCTCGATCTCTCCCAACTGAAAGGAACGATCCTTTTCGTCTCCGACCGCAGCGGCACGCTCAAGATCTGGAGCATGCGGGCGGACGGCAAGGAGCCGAAGCCGCTGACGCGCGGCACCGATCCTGACGCGGATCCGCGCTTCTCGCCCGACGGCAAGCGTATCCTCTACACCACGCTTCGCGGCGGCTTCCCCGAGGTCTGGGTCATGCAGCGCGACGGTTCCGCGCCGCAGAAGGTGACGTCCGGCAGCCAGGCTGACTGGTCGCCAGACAGTAGGCAGATCGTCTTCATTCGGGAGAATCAGGCCTGGGTGCGCGAACTCGCATCAGGTCAGGAGCGGCGCGTGTCTCCGGAGGCGTGGGAGCGCTGCGGCGTCCCGGCCTGGCGTCCCGACGGCAAGGCGCTGGCCCTCGCCAGCCGCCACACCGGCACCATCGGCGTTTATTTTCTCACTCCCGACGGAAAAGAGACTACGCCGCTTAATACCGAAGAGCCGTCCTGCACGCCGCGCTGGTCGAAGGACAGCGCCCATTTGCTCTGCCAGACGGTCAAGGGCCACGTCCATCAGGTGGGCGTTGACGGCAAGGACTGGGAGCAGGTGACCTTCGGCGCCGACCTCCAGCACGACGCGCGCTACTCTCCGGACGGCTCGATGATCGTCTTCTGCCGCGCTCCGTCTTCGGAAGGCCCTTGGCAAATCTGCGTCAGCCGCCTCGGCGGCGACGACATGGACTTCGTCGCGCTCACGGCCGATGGCTCCAACCTGTCGCCCGACTGGCAGCCTTGATAAGAGAGTTAGGATTTAGAATTTAGGAGTTAGGAGTTAGGAGTTGAAATGCATGCTGTCTCAAGGGTTGTGTCAGACTGCCGGGCCGACCGTTCATGTTATGGTAACTTCCGAACAAAAACGCCGTGTTACGTCCCCAATTTCGGCACAGACCTCCTAAATCCTAACTCCTAAATCCTAAATTCTCTCGGAGTCTCCCCCGATGTTGTTTCACACATGGACATTTGCCATCTTCCTGGCCATCGTTCTGCCAGTCTTCTTCTTGCTTCGGAAGACGCGCTTTTGGATCGCCTGGCTGATGCTGGCGTCCTATTTCTTCTACGGCTGGTGGAACCCCTATTACCTTTCGCTCGTGTTCTACTCCACGGTGATGGACTACTTCCTCGTCACCCTGATGGACCGGTGTCCGCGCGAAGGCACGAAGCCAGCCGCCAGCGGAGCTGTAACATGCGTTACGGGTAACTCTGGTAGGGACGGTTCCCCCAACCGTCCGCGGACGCCTCGGGGAGGCGTCCCTACCGTCGATGTTATAGGCAGGGTTGACGTTGCCGGCCGGCTGACCCGGCTGCGCTTCGATGACCGTGTGCTGAAGCATGCCTTCGTCGTGGCGGCCGCTGCGGCGGTCAGCCTTCTGGCGCTGGCCTTTTTCGGACCAACGACGCTAAGGCCAGCCTTGATCATGCTGAGCGTTCTGGTCCTGCTGATGGCGCTGGGCGCACTCTTCAGCAGCCGAAGGATCTGGCTGTTCATCAGCGTGTTCAACAACCTCGCGCTGCTGCTCTTCTTCAAGTACGCCGGGTTCCTGGTCCAGAATATCAACGGGCTGCTGGCGCAGGCTCACCTGGCTGCCGCGCTGCCCGAGCCAGCCACGCTGATGCCGTACGGCTTCACCTACCTGCTTCCGGTCGGCATCTCGTTCTTCACCTTCCAGTCGCTCAGCTACACCATCGACTTTTACCTCGGCAACGTGCCGCGCGAAAAGAACT
>CAYSXF010000009.1:0-16656 GCA_964434815.1 uncultured Lentisphaeraceae bacterium | reverse complement strand
GTGCTGACCGAGCCCGGCGCGAATGTGGATGAGATTATGAAAATCATCGAGCGCATCGGGACCTACCGCACCGAACAAGCCAAACTCGCGACAAAAAGATTAGTCGTGATCCGGGACAACCTGACTGCGCAGCAGCGCGAAAAAGCCTCCGCGATTCTGAACGAAGAGCAAAAGAAGGGTAAAGAAGAGCGCGAACGCAATACGGCTCAAAACCGGCCTGCCACCCCCAAAGGGTGGTGAAGAGTAAGAAGACGGCCAGCGTAAAGAGACGGATCCGAGCGATCCGTCTTTTTTTTGCTTAGAAGGTGTTCGAATCGGAAGACACCGGCTATAATGAGCGGTTGGCCATGATTATTCTGCACACATGCTGGCGCGACGGCGGACTCTATGTCTGGGGGGAACAGGATGCTTTCGCTACGGGTACCCGTGCGGAAGATCTTTCTGGCTTAAACCCTGGCACCTCTCCTTATGACGCCGGAGAGGCGGCTCTGCGCGAAGGGTTGTCGCTGGTCATGTCTGGCACAGAAGATACGGGGCTGATCTGTGGCCAGCTCCGGCTCGAACTCCCTACGCGGCATACGCAGGCGGGACTGGCGCCTTTGCCGTCCCAGCCGTTTCTGAGCGAGGACGAGGCCGCCGACAGATCAAGGGACGGGGCCGCTCCGCTTCGCCCGTGGTTTGTCAGCGCAATCGAACTGGGCTGGAAAGCCGCTTTCACGCTACTCGGGCAAGTTGAAGAGCGCCGTTTGGCACCCGAGGTTTTCGCCGCCGAGGACCTGTTCTGTTTTTCGGAGCTATTTCACTATGCGGGGGCGCTGGTGGCCAGGGGACGTTTTCTCCCGGGGCTCTGCAAGGTGTCGGAAACGTGCTACGAGGCGCGGTGGAGTCCCTCCATAGACGGCGCGGAAGGACGCCGCGTGTCCCGGCTTGCCTCGTGCTTGCCGCCGGCCGCGACCTGCGGTCTGCCGCCTCTCGGCGTGGCCGAGGCGTTCTTGGAGGAGACCGTGGACCGCCTCGTGAGGGTCAGCGTGGTAACCACCCTCTCGCGCGCCCAAGCGGAGCGGGGCAAACACTACAGCGCTCACGATGCGTGGTTTTCGGCGCTGCGCGGGGAAACGCGCGTTGTCCGCTGGGATAAAACCGCCGAACTCGAAACCCTTCACAAGCACCTATACGCTTGGCGCCGTCCGGTCGAAGGTGGCCGCACGCGTAGCGAACAGTTGGTGTTCAGCTTGGAAGAGCCGGCGAACCCCTCGCAGCCGTGGTTTCTACAGGTGAGGATTGCCACAGGCGAGCAGACAACGCCATTTCCGGTCGGAAGCGAGGCCGCTAAAAGCGCCCGGCCGACCGAAGACCTGCTGCTGTCCCTTGGGCAGGCTTCGATGCTCTTTTCGCCCCTGGGAAGTGCGGTATCTTCTGAGGAGGGCTTAGGGTGCCACCTGACCACCTTGGAGGCGCATGCCTTTCTGACGACGTCGAGCACGCTCCTGACAGCCGCCGGCTTCGACATCCGCTTGCCGTCGTGGTGGCGTCAGGGCAACGCGCACGTTCTCTCCTTGGAGGCGGATGTCTCGCCTCATCTTCCGTCGGCCGAGCCGTCGCGAGCGCTGGATGAAAAAGTGGATATCCGGTGGTCGGTGCTGCTCAACGGAAAGCCGGTCACTCCGGAGGAGCTGGAAAGTCTGCTTCAGACGCAATCGCCGCTGGTCTATTTCCGAGGGCAATGGATCCAGGTGGACGTGCGGAAAATTCAGGACGCGCTCCGGGTGGGGCAGCGCAAGACCGGCGATACGCATTCGGCGCTGGAGGTGGTCAGGCTGGCCCTTGGCGCGGGCGCCGGACAATATGGACTGGATGTGTCGTCCGTCAGGGGCCACGGCTGGATGGATCCGTTCCTGAAGCGGCTCTGCGGAGAGGAGACCTTTGAAACACTCAACGCTCCCGAGGCGTTCTGCGGCGAGCTGCGGCCGTACCAGTTGCGGGGCTACAGTTGGCTGGTCTTCCTGCGGGTTTGGGGCTTCGGCGCCTGTCTCGCCGACGACATGGGACTCGGCAAAACGATCCAGGCGCTCGCCTTCCTGCTGCACGAGAAAGCGCGTGGCGAGAAACGCCCCGTGCTGCTGGTCGGGCCGATGTCCGTGCTGGGCAACTGGCAGCGCGAGGCGCAGCGCTTTGCGCCGAGCCTGCGCTGCGTGCTGCATCACGGGGCGCAGCGGTGTCACGGAGACTCGTTCGTGCGCGAGGCGCAGAATACGGACGTGGTGATCACCAGCTACCATCTGCTGTACCGCGACTACGCCGACCTGCGGAAAGTGGGCTGGGCGGGCATCGTGCTCGACGAGGCGCAGAACATCAAGAACCCCGACACCCATCAGGCGCAAGCCGCCCGCGCGCTGCAGGCCGATTACCGCATGGCGCTCACAGGCACGCCGATGGAGAACCATGTGGGCGACGTGTGGTCGATCATGGATTTTCTCAATCCCGGCATGTTGGGCAAGCGCAGCATCTTCCGAGAAAAATTCTATCGCCCGATCCAGTCGGGCACGGATCCGGGCGCTCGCTCGCGGCTGCGGCGAGTCACAACGCCCTTTATCCTGCGGCGCCTGAAGACAGACAAGCAGATCATCGCGGATCTGCCGGACAAGGTGGAGAGCAAGGTCTATTGTCCGCTCACGCTCGAACAAGCGCGGCTTTACGAAGAGGTGCTGGAAGCGTTCCACCGCGAAGTCGAAGAGGCCGAAGGCGTCTCCCGCCGCGGCCTGATCCTGGCGGTGCTGACGCGCCTCAAGCAGGTCTGCAACCACCCGGCTCACTATTTGGGGCAAACGCAGGGCCTGTCCCGCCGCTCCGGCAAACTCGTGCGGCTCGAGGAGATGCTCGAAGAGACGTTCGAGCGCGGCGAAAGCGCGCTGGTCTTCACGCAATACGCCGAGATGGGGGCGCTGCTCAAGCGCCACTTGTGCCATGTGTTCGCGCGCGATATGCCGTTCCTGTACGGCGGCGTGCCGCGGAAAGAGCGCGACCGCATGGTGCAGGATTTTCAGGAGTCCACGCAGCCGTCCGCATTCGTGCTGTCTCTGAAAGCCGGCGGCACGGGCCTGAACCTGACCCGCGCGACGCATGTGTTCCACTACGACCGCTGGTGGAATCCCGCCGTCGAGAACCAGGCCACGGACCGCGCGTTCCGAATCGGACAGACCAAGAACGTGATGGTGCACAAATTCATCTGCGGGGGCACGCTGGAAGACCGCATCGACGCCATGATCGAAAGCAAAATGGCTCTCGCCGACGAGATCGTGACCAGCGGCGAGGCGTCTCTGACCGAGCTTTCGAACGCGGAGCTGCGCGATATTCTGCGCCTCTCGGATTCGGCCGTGGCCATCGACAATGAAGAGTTAGAAGTTAGGAATTAGGAGGTAGGAGCGTAGCGCCGGATGGGAAACGTGTCATGAGTAAAAAGAAGAAACACATGCTGCGGACGCCGCTGAGCGTCAAAGGCGGCATCCGTGCGCAAAACCCGCACGGGAGCCACCTGCGCGTGTGGTGGGGTCAGCGCTGGACTGAGGTGTTGGAGAATTTTCGCTTGGGCGCACGCCTCGGCCGCGGCCGCAACTATGCCGTCTCCGGCCAAGTGTCGATGATGACCATTCGCGAAGGTTGCGTCGCGGCGCATGTGCAGGGCTCCAATCTGGAGCCGTATGAGAGCGTGATCCAGTTCCACTGCGTGCAGGGCGAGGCCAAGGAGCGAATCGTGAAGGCGCTGTGGCAGCGGCCGGTCCTGATCGCGCGCCTGCTGGTGGGCGATCTGCCGTTCGAGATCGAGCCGCTTTTTCAGACCGAGGGCTGCCCGCTCTTTCCGAAACGCACGAACGACCTCGTCAGCCGCTGCTCGTGTCCGGACTGGGCGAATCCGTGCAAACATTTGGCCGCGATCTACTATTTGCTGGGCGAAACGATCACAAGGAACCCGCTGCTGCTGCTGACCCTGCGCGGCATCACCCGTGCGGACTTGGTGGGAGAGCCGCAGCCCACTCCGGCAGAGGACGCCAAACCGTGTGAAGCGGTGGGCGATAGAACCGCGACGCGCGAGTCGTTCTACGGCACCCCGCAGCCCGCGTTCGACGATTTCGGCGCCGCTCCGAAATTGTCCACGCCTGCGCCGCTTATTCGCCGCCTCGGACCGCTGCCGCTCTGGCGCGGTCAGGAACGGTTCACCGACACGCTGGAGCACCTGTACGTGCGTGCCGCGACGAGAGGCTGGACCGTCTGGACCGGCGAGACCCTCGACTTGCGCCGCGAGGAGGAGAAGGTCATCATCCGCGGCGCGAATCTGCACCTCAAGCATCACCGGATGCGCGTCGACACGTCGATGTGACCGCTTAAAACCGGATTCTCCTTTTGACTAGAATGGCGGGGCGGGCTGTGGTTTAATAGTCGGCACTATGAAACCCTTTATTCATGACGATTTCCTGTTGCAGAACAAAGCCGCGCGCGAGCTGTACCACGGGTACGCCGCCGAAATGCCGGTCATCGACTACCACTGCCACCTGCCGCCTGCGGAGGTCGCCGAGGACAAGCGCTGGGAGAACATGACCCGCGTCTGGCTGGGCGGCGACCACTACAAGTGGCGCGCCATGCGCTCGAACGGCATTGACGAGAGGCTTATCACCGGCGACGCGCCCGACCGCGAGAAGTTCCAGAAGTTCGCGGAGACGATGCCGTATCTGCTGCGCAACCCGATGTTCGACTGGTCGCAGCTCGAGCTGGCCCGCTACTTCGATATCTTCGACCTGCTGACACCTGCCACGGCCGAAAAGATTTGGCAAACGACGTCCGAAAAATTAGCGCAGCCGGGCTTCAGCGCGCGCGGTTTCATGACGCGCAGCCAGGTGAAGCTGGTCTGCACGACCGACGATCCGGCCGACACGCTGGAGCACCACGCGAAGGTCAAGGCCTCCGGCTTCGGCACGCAGGTGCTGCCCACCTGGCGGCCCGACAAGGCCCTGGCCATCGAACGCCCCGCCTTCTGGAACGCGTGGCTGGACAAGCTGGCCGCCGCCGCGGGCATGATGGTCAACACGTGGGACGACCTGCAGGCCGCCTTGCAGAAGCGCCACGCATTCTTCGCGCAGAGCGGCTGCCGCCTCTCGGACTACGGCTTGGATACGGTCTATGCCGAGAACTATAATGAGGCGGGCATCCGCGCGGTTTTCGCCCGCGTGCGCCAGGGCGGAGCCGCTACGCAGGAGGAGGTCTGTCAGTTCCGCTCGGCCGTCCTGTTCACCTGCATGGCTATGGACGCCAAGACCGACTGGAGCGTGCAGATCCACTACGGCGCGATGCGCAACAACAACACCAAGATGTTCCAGAAGCTCGGCCCTGACACCGGCTTCGACAGCATCGGCGACTGGAACGTGGCGCTGCCGATGTCGCGCCTCTTCGACCGGCTGGAGCAGGCGGACGCGCTGCCGCGCGTGATCATCTACACGCTTAACCCGCGCGACAACGAGATGATCGGCACGATGCTGGGCAACTTCCAGCGCGGCCCCGAGGCCGGGCGCATGCAGTTCGGCAGCGGCTGGTGGTTCAACGACCAGAAGGACGGCATGCTGCGCCAGTTGGAGGCGCTCTCGCAACTCGGACTGCTGAGCCGCTTCGTGGGCATGCTGACGGACAGCCGCTCGTTCCTGAGCTACACGCGCCACGAGTACTTCCGCCGCACGCTCTGCAACCTGCTGGGCACCGACATCACGGAAGGCAAGATTCCGAACGACATCGCCTGGACCGGCGAGATCGTGAAGGACATCTGCTACCGCAACGCCGTGCGTTACTTCGGCTTCGATATGAAGTGAACGGTAATCGAGGGACCACGGATGAGCATGACAAGCGCAATGCGAAATCTTGCTGGCGCGATGATGATCTGTGGGACTTTGCGATCAAGTGAGGCGCTCGCCAATGGCATGGGCGATATCGTGAGCATCAAATCAGAGCAGGCCAACACAACGTATACCGCATCCGGTTCGACCATCGACTTTAAAATCACGTTGGCGGGCAGATTCCAGCTCAATTGCGTCGGAGGGACGGCCGCCCTTTATCCTGAGATAAGAATGGTCGTAAACGGTGATGTGGCATGGGCAACGCTCTATTCGTTGAGCCAATACACGTTGGCGGCAGGCGCCTTCGACCGGACGGATGCCATTTTCCGATATACTGCCAAACCGGGCGACATGGCGCAGCCGCTGAAGCTGTACTGCACGGCGAGCATTCCCTACCAGTTCTATTGGAACGGGTGGGAAGTGCGCAATTCGACCACGCTGCTCACGGCGGTGTGGAAGTTCAATGTCGTCCTGTCGCTTCCCTCGGTAGGCGAAGTGTTCGACCCCGATCTGGCCAATGCGAACATTAAGTTGAAGACGTTGTCATTTGACGAGATGTATTCTCCGGTCTCCGTCAACGCCACGGATGCAGCGGTTTGGCGTGTGACAACGGTGAACCCGATCGGCGCGAGCGTGGTCGATTTCTATGTTTGGGCCGCAGCAACCAACATCGTGCAGGTCGGCTCCGTGTCTGGACAGGCGGCGCTGCTGGTCAGCATGCCCACGGGGGCCACGTTTGTTGATTTTCCAATCCGCGGCTTGGCTGTCGGTATGACGGATATTTATTTACAGCGCACAAGTGATTATCAGAACAACGGCATATTGGGTGTGACCAACTACATCAAGCGTACGATCATGGTTACGCCGCCTGTTGGATTTGCCCTCTGGGCGACCGGTAAAGGGTTGAGCGGTGACCCGGATATTCTGCTGGGTTTAGACCGCGATGGAGACGGTGTTGCCAACGGTTTCGAATACGCCTTCGGAACCAACCGGACCGTCGGTATGCCGCTGTTGAAAATCCGTATCGTCGATGGGAGTCCGCTCGTGGAGACGCCGAAGCGAGATCCCGACACAACAGCCGATGTGTCCGTAACTGTCGAAGGCTGTACGAACCTGCTGTCAGACGGTTGGACGCTGCCGATGGGTCCGTCGCGCCGCTCTGACAAACCCGCTGACCGCGATTGGTACGCGCCGCTGGTCACCGTGCCGGACAAAGCCTTCTTCCGGCTGCGGGCGGTCCGGGAGTAGGTCGCGCATGGGCGCGTCTGCGATTTGGCGGCCTCCTACGGGAGCAGGGGCGCCCTCGCCCCTGAATGAAACGGGCGTCTGGCGACTTTCGATCGGGGACGAGGTCGTCCCCGCCCCCAGTCGATCAACCGCCACACATCCGCAATAGTTGTCCATGGAGGCCACTGGCTAGCCCCCTTGTTTCCCGAAAACGAACTTGGCATGTGCAAGTGTGCGATGCTAATATATAAACATGAAAGTAAGTGTCTCAGGCGGACAGGCGATCCTGTTCGCCTGTGTATTCTCAGCTACGACAGTTGCGAGAGCGGATCACTTTTTTAGCCGCATGTCCGGTCAGGCCGACAGCGACACAGCGGCCGCAACCTACGCGGACATGGTTCCGAGCTTCGATATCATCAACGTCAAGGTCTTATGTAAGGATAAAGACGGAACGTATAGCACGACACGGTTCCAGCCACTGATATCGGATGAGGCGGGCGTGGAGGCGCGGATCGCGAACATCCAGATGTCGCCTTCGAACATCCAGATGTACGTGACCTACTACGTCGGCACGAACGTTTGGGGCGCGGATAACTGGCCGGTCGGTCAGACGGTCACCAAGCCGATGGTTCCGGTGCCAGGTAATCCGCTGGTGTACCGCACCTCGCCCGCCAATGATATTCCGATCCAACAGAAGGATCAGGTGGTACAGTACCTTGTGTGGGCCTCGTATCTGGGCGGGGTTCCGCTGAGCAAACAGCAGGAGACCTTCGACAATCCGGCATGGTATTTTCCGGTGGACCTGAACCAGACTTTCGCGGCGCAAGGGTGGTCACCGTATTATGTTGTTTACGGGGTGCCCATAGGTGCGGTTTGGCTCAACGAGATCAACGCTACCGATTATGTGAGCAGCAACGGTGTGCAGCAGGTGGGCATCTGGGACAATTCGTATATCGAGATCGCTGTCCCCGCAGGGGTCGACCTGGCCGGATGGAAAATCGATCTGGTGCAATCCGACTATTCGAAGCGGACGATCGAGATCCCGTCCGGACTGCCCGAACAAACGGCGGTGACCAACGGTTACGCGTTCTTTGTGATCGGCGACACCTACGAGCAGGCAGGTGTGCCGGCGTTGCCGAAGATAGATTATGGCTGTCCAGGGCTGAAAGAGGCGTATTATTTGCCGTGGATTCTGCCTGGCGGATTGCGGTTGCGGCGCCCACTTGGAATGTACGAACAGGCGATCGCCTACGACTGGAATCCTGATTATGGCACACCCTTTTCCGGCATGAGGTGGGCCTCAAACGATCCTGAACAGCGGTTTGTCTATGTTGGGCGAGAGAATAGCGGCGGATCGCTGGGTGTGAAAGGGATCACGACGACAAACTGGTTCTTTCCGCAAACGTGGACGCCGGGCTGGCAGAATAGCGGGCAGACGGTTCCCTCCGCCGCGGTGACCCTGCAAGGTGTCGCGCCCGTTGCCGCGCCCGCCTTCGTTCCGCCGTCAGGAACAGCCGCAAGCAATCTACTGGCTGTCACGGTCACGAGTGAAACGGCAGGCGCGGCGATCTGTTATACACTGGATGGCTCGGAGCCTTCAGCCGCAAGTGCCATTTGTTCGAACACGATCATTCTTACCCAATCCGCCACCATCAAAGCGAAGGCCTTTAAAGCCGGCATGCTCGATAGCGCGACCGTAAACGCCACATACACGCTGACTGTAGCAGGCTTCGATATCGTCAGTGTCCGAGTCTTATGCAAAGACTCAGACGGCACGTACAGTGCGACGAGGCTTCAGCCGTTGGTGGCGGAAGAAGTGGGCGTGGAGGCAACGATTGCGAACGTCCGGTTGACGCCTTCGAACATCCAGATGTACGTGTCGTATTACCTCGGCACGAATGTCTGGGGAGTGGACAACTGGCCATCCAACCAGATTGTCACCAAGCCGATGTACCCGACCGTGGATAATCCGTTGGTATACCGCACGTCGCCGACCAACGATCTGCCGGCCCAATGGACTGATCAGGTGGTGCAGTACCGCGTATGGGCTAACTATTGGGGCGGAGTCACCCGGCAAGTGGCTCAAAAGACCTTCGAGAATTCAGCCTGGTTCTATCAGGTTGATCTGAATGAGGTCTTTGCTCCACAAGGGTGGTCGCCTTTTTATATCGTCTATGGGCCGTCGGGAAATGCGGCGTGGCCGCTTGATATAGTGAGCATCCGTTCGGATCAGGCGAACACCACCAATACGTCCTCCGGAACGGGCATCGACTTCCGTGTCACGCTCGACGGCAAATTCCAACTGGTGAACGTCAACGGCGGAACCTTCGCGCTGTTACCGGAAATCCGGCTCATCGTGAACGGAGACGTGGCGTGTGCCTCACTCTATTCGCTGCGCCAGTATAAGGTTGCAGCGGGCACAATAGACCGGACCGACGTCATTTTCCGCTATACGGTTCGGTCGGGCGACATGGCGCAGCCGCTGCAGATTTACGGGCCGCCGGCAACGCCTTATCAGTTCAACTGGAACGGTTGGGAAATGCGGCAAGTGATCACGGACAAAGCCGCTGTCTGGAAATTCAATATCGGTTTGTCGTTGCCCACCGAGGGCGAGGTGTGCGACCCCAATCTGGCCGGAGCGAACATCACCGTCAGAACGCTGTCCTTCGACGAGGCCCACTCGCCGGTCTCGGTCGCGGCGACGGAAAGCGCGACTTGGCGCGTGAAAACTGGGATTCCGGGCGCTTCGGCCGACGTGGACTTCTATGTGTGGACGCAGGAAAACCATGTTTTGCAACTCGGCTCCGTGTCCGGGCAGACCGCGCTCCTGGTCAGCCTGCCTCAGGGTGCGACGTCTGTTGATTTTCCGATTCGCGGCTTGGCAACTGGCACAGCGGAGATCTATCTGCAACGGGTAAAGGACTATCAGAACAACTGCACACTGGGCGTGACCAACTATATCAAGCGCACTATCACGGTCACTCCGCCGTCCGCGCCTACCATCCAATTGACGATGACCGACACCCTCACGGACACCACAACGCTGGATGAAACGACCAACTCAAACACAGGCTCTTTCCAAATCAAGCTATCTCAGGTGTTCAGTAACGATATCACAGTGGGGATTGCCACGCAGCCTGCGGGGCAAAGCAATGTGATGTTTTCTGTTTCGCCGTTCCTAGTCACCGTGCCGGCTGGCTCGCTGATATCGCCGGTCGCACGATTCAGCGTGGCCGACGGAACTGCGCTCAGTGCTAGCGCGGGTGTGACGCTCACCCCGTATGTGACCAACAACGCGGCGGCGGAAGCCTGCTTCGCCCGCATAATGACTGGCACCGTCCATGTGCGTAACATCAAGCCCACGCTGCGCCAGCCCTTGGCGACCGATGCGCCCACGGCCACTCGAAATGTGCCGTACGCGTTCACATGGTTGGTGGCGGACGTTACGGCGGACACGAGTTCAGGGATGACGGTGATCTGGGATTTCAACGGCGAGTCGGTCACGAATGTCAGCGGGGCGTCCGGTGTGGTCGCACATGCTTTCAACACGACAGGCACGAAAACCATCACAGTGACGGCTACGGACAAAGATGGCGCGGTCTCCGACGAAGTTCAGTTTACCGTCACCGTTGTGTTGCCGCAGCCCAAGGCGGGCGTCCGCGTGGTCGCGTATGCCGCAGGAAACCCTTCGACCCCTGTGTCGGAATTTGCGGAAACGACAACGAACAGCACGGGGTCTTTGGTTGTCTATCTGACTGAACCGTATTCGTATGATGTCTATGTTGGTCTGACCGCGACGGTCAACGGGCATGGCCAAAGCAACATTGCGTTTGCCTCTACCGATCCGATTTCAATTGCGCAGGGGACGACCAATTCGCAACCGGTCAGATTCACTCTTCGGGACGGCACGCTTGAAAGCGAAATCAACGGCGTCATAATCACACCTTCTGTAATTGTAACCAATGTGTCTCCCGCCAGTTCGTATTTCACGGATCTCCAACCCGTGACGGTTTACGTGGACAATGTCTGCCCGGCAGTGACGGCACCGTCAGCTCGGGACATTAGTCTGCCGCCGCTGCCGCAGTATACGAATGTGGCGATGGGGTGTCCGTTCACATTCGCCTATTCAGTTAAGGATGTTGGGGCGGACACCAATTCGATGGTCGTCATGTGGACGTTCGGAGATGGAAGCAGCGCGGAGGTAACCGGCGCAGTGGGAAGCGTCTCGCACACGTATGCGAGCAGGGGTACCAAGTACCTCACGGTGCAGGCGCAGGACAAGGATGGCGGACAAACAGATTTTATCGCGTTTCCTATCGCTGTGGTTTCAGCGCCTGATGGATTTGCCCTCTGGGCGGCCAGTAAAGGGCTAAGCGGCGACTTGGATATCCTGTTGGGCTTAGACCGCGATGGAGACGGTGTCGCCAACGGTTTCGAATACGCCTTCGGCACCAACCGGACCGTCGGCATGCCGCTGCTGAACATCCGGATGGTCGATGGAAAGCCGATCGTGGAAACGCCCAAGCGCGACCCAAATACAACGGGCGCTTTGTATATCGTCGTTGATGGCTGTACGAACCTGATGTCGGGTATATGGACGCTGCCGATGGGTCCGTCAACGCTAGGGTCAAAACCCACCGACCGCGATTGGTACGCGCCGCTGGTCACCGTGCCGGACAAAGCCTTCTTCCGACTGCGGGCGGTTCGAGAGTAGCTCGCGCATTGAACGCGCAGCAGTGCCGTGTTACACTTTCGGCATGAAAACGACGATGCCCATATTGAACCGCGTGATCCTGTCTCTCTTTGGTGCCATCGCTCTTTCGGTGCGCGCCCAGAACGTCCTGCTTGAGGCGGAGAATTTCGCCGACACGGGCGGCTGGGACATCGACCAGCAGTCCATGGATCAGATGGGCTCGCCCTATCTGCTGGCGCATGGACTCGGTGTGCCGGTGGTGGATGCGCTCACGGTCGCGCGGTTTCCAAAGCCCGGAACGTACCGCGTGTGGGTCCGGACGCGGGACTGGGTGTCGCCTTGGAAAGTCGCTGGGGCCCCCGGCAAATTCCAAGTGTGGGTCAATGGCAAGCCGCTCGCCGAGACCTTCGGAACCAAGGGCGAGGCGTGGCATTGGCAGGACGGCGGCACCGTGGAGGTCGCGGGCGAGGCGAAGGTCGCTCTCCACGACCTGACGGGCTTTGAGGGCCGCTGCGACGCCGTGCTGTTCTGCAAAGACGCCGCGTTCCAGCCGCCGGACGAGCCGACCGCGCTCGCCGCGTTCCGGCGGGCTGCGCTGGGCTTGCCGGAGCAGCCGGAGGACGGAGGCACCTATGATCTGGTCGTTGTGGGCGGCGGCATCGCCGGCACCAGCGCGGCTCTCTCGGCGGCCCGCAACGGACTCACCGTCGCGCTCGTGCAGGATCGTCCGGTTCTCGGCGGCAACGGCAGTTCCGAGGTGCGCGTGTGGCCGCAAGGCAAGACGCGGCAGCGGCCCTACCGGCACATCGGCGAGATCGTCGAGGAAGTGGTCTCGCCCAGCGGGCCGGGACACGAGAACGCGGGGCGGGGCGCCGTCTTTGGCGACGACCGCAAACGCGATCTCGTCAAAGAAGAGCCGCGCATCACGTCGCTGACCGGGCTGCACGTGAATGCGGTTGAGGCGCGCGACGGGCGCATCGTGTCGGTCGTCGCGCAGAACATCCGCACGGCGCGGTGCCTGCGGCTCCAGGCGCGGTTCTTCGCCGACTGCACGGGCGACGGCACGGTCGGCCTGCTAGCGGGCGCGGATCACGAGCGGGCCAAGGACGGGCTGATGGGCGCGAGCAACCTCTGGAATCTCTTGGACACGGCGAATACGAACCAGGTGCTCCAGTGCGAGTGCAAAGACAAAGAGGCGCTCGCTTCGGCGATCCAGGCAGGGATCGTTGCGGCACCTTTTCCGTCCTGCCCGTGGGCCGTTGATCTCAGCGACAAACCGTTCCCAAGCCGCGATAAGCGCGACGGGAAATGGGTGCATTCGTCGCTCGGAAATCTGGGCGGCTGGTTCTGGGAGAGCGGGTTCGACAAAGACTCCGCGAACGACATCGAGCGCATCCGCGACCTGAACCTCCGCGCGATGTACGGCGCGTGGGACGCGCTGAAGAACGTGGACAAGCTCTACCCCAATTACCGCCTCGGCTGGGCCGCCTACATCGCCGGCAAGCGCGAGTCGAGCCGGCTGCTCGGCGACGTGGTTCTGACGGGCGACGACTTCCGTCAGGGCAAGGCTTTCCCGGACGGCTGTTTCCCATGCACGTGGCACATCGACCTCCACATGCCTGCTCCGGCCTATTCGAAGGGGCATGAGGGCAACGAGTTCATCTCGTACTGCACCTCGGGCAAGAACTACAGCTACAAAGGGCCGTACTGGGCGCCCTACCGCTGCCTCTACAGCCGCAACGTCAGCAACCTGTTCATGGCGGGCCGCGACATCAGCGTGACGCACGAAGCGCTGGGGCCGGTGCGCGTGATGAAGACCTGCGGCATGATGGGGGAGGTGGTGGGCAAAGCCGCCTGGATCTGCGTCCGCCACCAGACCACGCCGCGCGGCGTGTACGAGAAGCATCTCGACCTGCTCAAGGAGCTGATCTCCCAGCCTGGCGCCATGCGGCGCGCGACGCTCGAAGGGCCGCTCGCGCTGCCGCCCGGCGCACACGCCGTGGCGCACACGGGCGTCGGCCTCAATCCCGCGACGCTTCCGGGGATCGTTGTTGATGACGCGGACGCCGAGTTGCACGGCGACTGGAGCGACAGCGGCACGCTGACGGGGTTTGTGGGCGAGGACTACCTCTATTCCAGCGATGCAGCGGCCACGGCGCGGTTCCTCTTCACCGTCAAAGCGGACGGCCTGTACGACGTGCGCGTGGCGTGGCTGCCGCATGTAAACCGCGCCAAAGCCGCAAACGTCACGGTGCAGTGTGTTGAAGGAGATAAGACCGTGACGGTCGATCAGACACGCGCTCCGACAGGCGAACACGGCTTCCAATCCATCGGCACTTTTCGGTTTTCAGTCAGCAAGCCAGCGTCGGTGCTCTTCACGGTCCGCGGCTCGCGCGGCACGGTGCATGTCGACGCCGTGCAGGTTGTGCCCGCGAAGTAGGTCTGGAATCGCAATTCCGAATTTTCTTCGTGGCACGGGCAACTTGCTCGTGAAATCCATGGGCGAGTCGCCCATGCCACGGCTTGTGCTTTTCCGTTTGCCCCGTGGGTTGCGTCGGTCATATGTCTATGCTACCATTGTTGACAGAAACAAGGCGGGCAACCAGTGCGGCACGACAGGAATCTCGGAAGGGAAATCGGATTATGCAAGCAGTACGAGCAATCGTCAGACCCCAAGGAGGTCGGATCAGCTTGGCGGTTCCGACAGCTTTTCTCGATGTGGACATCGAAGTCCTTGCCTTTCCGGCGGAGGAAGCGAAGGCCCGTCTTTATGATTTTTCCGATCTCGCGGGCAAACTTGAGTGGTGCGGGGACGCAGTGAGGGAGCAGAGGGCGCTGCGTGATGCGTAGCCGGTTGGTTACTCACACTGGCGGATATATCGGCTCAGACATACAGTTTGTCCTAACAGGTCAAGGTCTTGGGGCAGCGGTGTGATGGCTAGACGGCAACGCGCGGAAGGCGAAAACGCTTAGCGAGCCATTGCTTCGAGTGATATATTCACATTGCGCTGAAATTGAGAAATGGCGATAGTCGGCGCTCGTTTGAGGCCTAATGCACGAGATATGCGTCAAGCATGTGCCGTAAGACGTTGATTTTCAACGTGCCCTTTGAAGGTGAGTATTTTGCGGACATGCTATGCTCGCTGCTATGTTTGATTCCCCAATACGATGTTCGATGGAGGCAACGCGTAGGAAAGGTGACGTGAGATTGTCAACCCAACGCAGAGGTGATAATCTGTAACCATGAACGAGACGTTGGAACGAATCAAAGTGCTCGTAATGAAAGGCGAAGTTCGCATTTCGGAACACGGCTACGACGAACTTGCCGCGGATGGGCTGTTCGCTCGCGACGTTGTTGCCGGGGTTCGGACGTCGGAATTGATTGAAGATTATCCAGATTACGCCAAAGGGCCATGCGTGTTAATTCTTGGATTCGACCAGGCCGGTAAACCCTTTCACGCGGTTTGGGGAATACCGAAAGGCGAGGCGTCACCCGCTGTCTTGGTGACCGCCTATCGTCCCGACTCTGAACGCTGGACAGCCGATTTTCGAAGGAGGATCAAGCGATGACCAGACATTATACCAAGCTCCTGCATGAGGGATCGTATGTTGCGGAGGTGGACGTGGAGTTGCTTGAGAACGAGTCAGGCTGGTCTCCCTTCCTATCCCTCGACGACGCTTTCATCCTCGACGATGTGCGCCAAGCCTTGCGCCGTGGTGATGTCCGTGCGGCATCCCGCCTAGCCCGAGTCTTCATTTTGACTCCCGTCGCCATTTGAAGACAGGCGAAACATGGCTTGTCCTGACCGTCATGCAGGACGCCCACAGAACAGAAATCACACGATCTCGTCAGCCGCGGGCGGGCGGTACTCCACGCCCTCGCGGTGCTCGATGACGCGGATCGTTTTCCAGCGTCCCTGCTGCCAGCGCCACCAGAAGCCCACGGCCAGCACGGAAATGTAAATGGCGAGCCAGACCCAGAGTCCGATGATGCTGTAGCCGAGGTGCAGCAGGAGCAGAGTGCCGGGCACGAGGATGAGCCAGCCGCCAAGCACCATGTAGACCATCACGAAGCGCGTGTCGCCCGCGCCTTTCAGCGCGCCGCTCAGAACGATGGTGATCGTGTCCAGCAGGCCCCAGGCGGTCATCAGGCAGAGCATCGTGCGGCCGAGGGCCAGCAGGTCGTCGGCGGAGAACGAGGCGTTCTTTGGGCGGAACAATTCGAAGTACCCTTTGGGGAACAGCACGAAGGTCGCGCCGATCACGCACATGTAGAGCAGCCCCATTTTCAGGCCCGTGTAGCCGGCGCGCTCCGCCGCTTCGGGGTTGCGCGCGCCCTGGTGCTGGCCCACGAGCGTGGAGGTCGCCAGGCCGAACCCGAGGAGCGGAGCGAAGGCGAGGTTGTTGATGCTGAAGGCGATGTTGCTGGCGGCGAGCGAGACGTCGCCCAGGCGGCCGGTCAGCATGATGAAGAGAGCGAACGCGCCGATGTCCATCAGCAGTTGCAGGCCCGAGGGCGTCCCGAAGCGGATGATCCGGCGCAGCAGGGCGGGGTCGATCTTCAGCAGGGCCGCAAGACCTGTTTCGCGTATCGGCTGCTCGCGGAAGAAAATCGCGAGCTGGATGAAACAGGTGGCGAAGCCGGAGATCAGCGTCGCCGACGCGGAGCCGGCGATGCCCAGCGCTGGCACGCCGCAGTGGCCGAAGATCATGATGTAGTTGAGCAGGATGTTCAGCAGGCAGCCGAACCCGTTGGCGACCATGTTGATCTGGGTTCTGCCGACGCCCATGAAGTAGCCGCCGATGGCGGAATTGAGCGGCACCATGATGCCGCCCGCCATGAGAATGACGAAGAACGTC
>CAYSXF010000008.1:0-16863 GCA_964434815.1 uncultured Lentisphaeraceae bacterium | reverse complement strand
CTCGGAGATGTGTATAAGAGACAGCTACTGGCACAGCCTGAGCCCCACGGGCGGCGGCGAGCCGCCCGCCGCGCTGAAGCGCAAGATCGAGTCCGCGTTCGGAACCGTGGAGGCCTGCAAGAAGGAACTGGCGACCGCAGCGACGACCCAGTTTGGAAACGGCTGGGCGTGGCTCGTGCTGGACGGCGACAAGCTGAAGGTGGTCAAGACGTCCAACGCGGACTCGCCCCTGACAACGGGTACGAAGCCGCTGCTGACCATCGACGTGTGGGAGCACGCCTACTATCTGGATTACCAGAACCGCCGCGCTGACTACGTGACCGCCGTTCTCGACAAACTGATCAACTGGAGTTTCGCCGCGGACAATCTCGGTTAGGAGATTGGGCGCTCCTGACGTGATATAGGGTTACACCCCATAGGAAGCCGTCTGTCTTTGGCGTAACATGCCGACAGAGCTGGATGGTAACAACAAAGAAAGAAGGATCATGATGAAAGCAAAGCGAATTCTGTTAGTTGCGTTGATTCTGCCGTTCGTGTGCACGGGTTGTTTCTTCGATCGCGGTGGTGGCGGCGGGCATCACCGCATGTCGGGGGATGCTCCTGTGTCGCCGGTCGTGGTGGCTGACGCTGACCGGCGCTAGGACACTGTGCAACATGAATTTTCGGACATGATTATTATACACAACGACATGAGCGGCCGACGATCGCGGAGCGGCGCGGCTTCCCGCGCCGGCCGGAACTTAGGTCACTGTGTATAGACATTGGTTTAAATCTTGTAATCATGTCCGATATTCCCTATGTTTTACGGTGTGCTGTTCTTTTTTAGCAACAGCGGCTAGCCGGCAAAAAAGAAAACGAAACACGTCATTCGAGGAGCGAAAACTATGTGTCCGTACCGTTCGCAGTATGCAACAAGGGCCATTGCACTTTCCGCAATGAGTTTCCTAGCTGTCCAGGGGTTCGCGGCAAAGGAAGGTGACACGTCGGGTGCCATCGTTGAACAGACCTCCGCTCTGGGGCAGAGCCTTCCGCCTGCGATGCCGGCCCAGGAACAGCCCGAGGTGTTGAGCCGCGGTCCGGTGCATGAGGCTTTTGCCGAACCCGTCGCCCTGCAGATGCAGGCGGGCGTGATCGCTCCGAACCCGCCTCCCGCGAATATCGAAGAAGTCCCGCCTGCGGAGCGGCCCCAGGGCGATCAGTTCGTTTGGATCCCGGGGTACTGGGCATGGGATGCGGACCGGAACGGCTACATCTGGGTCAGCGCCTGCTGGCGCATGGCTCCGCCGAACATGTCTTGGATGCCCGGATACTGGGCGCAAGTGTCTGGCGGATGGGAGTGGGTGGCGGGCTTCTGGACGCCGGCCAGCGCTCGGGAGGTCGAGTATCTGCCGGAACCGCCAGCCATGGCCGATGCGCTGGAGCCGCTTGTTGCCGCACCGTCTTCCGACATGATCTGGGTGCCGCCCTGCATGTACTGGGTCAGAGGACAATATGTGCGGCGGTCCGGCTACTGGCTGCCGGCGCAGCAGGACTGGGTCTGGGTGCCGTCTCACTACGTCATGACACCGCGCGGCTATATCTTCGCCGAGGGGCACTGGGATTATTCGCTGGAAAACCGAGGGGTCTTGTTCGCGCCGATCGGCTTCCCGGTCTCGGTCTATGGGCGGGCTGGCTTCTCCTACTCGCCCAGCGTTGTCATCGACATCGGCTTGCTGAGGGCCAGCCTGTTCGCATACCCGCGCTACTGCCACTACTACTTTGGCGATTACTACGATGACGCCTACCTAAGCATCGGCATCTTCCCATGGTTCGACAGCCGGCGGCACCATTCTTGGTACGACCCGATCTACGAGAACGACCGCTGGCGGCACCAGCGCTCCGAGCCGCGCTGGGAGGAACACGAGCGGGATCATTACAATCAGTTCCGCGCCGACAGGAATCTGCGCCCCGCCCGCACCTTCCGCGAGCAGGAATCCCGCCTGGCCAAGCTGCCCGAGCCGCAGCGCCGGGCTCTTCAGGTGGCCCAGCCCCTGTCCGCTGCCGTCGCGAACCGGAAGACACCGATCAAATTCGAACGGATCAACGCCGCCTCGCGGCAGCAGATTTCCAAACAGGCGAGTGACGTGCGCACGTTCCGCGACGAGCGCACACGCTGGGAGTCTACATCAGCGAAACCCGGGACGACCCAACTGTCAAAGGAGCATGAGCCCGCAGTAAAACCTTCGGCCGAGCGCCGCGAGACCGTCCAGCCCGCAGCTAAAGAGCATCGGGAGACGATGACTCCGGCCGAGCGCCGCGAGACCATCATCCAGCCGTCCAAGGAGCACAAAGCGGTTGTCGCGCCGCAGCCTGCCCCCGAACGCCGCGAAACCGTTGTCCAGCCCGCCAAGGAGCGCGAGCCCGCGGTGAGGCAGCCTGCCGAACGCCGCGAAACCGTTGCCCCAACAGCCAAAGAGCGCGAGCCTGCTGTGAGGCAGCCGGTTCAGCGGGATCCTGCGGCTGTCCAGCCGCGCGAGGCCAACGTGCGCCAGCCTGAGCGGGTGCAGATTCCCGCCTCGCCGATTACAGGCCGGTCTGGTTCGCCCGGACTCTCTCAGAAAGGCCTGCCGGCACGGCCCTCAGACGAGGGCAACGATAAGGATGCCAAGGATTCTCGCGGCTCCAGGTCGTCAGGCCGATAGGAGTAGGGTTTTACCCCATAGTCAGCGCCTGATCCATCGCATATGATACCGCAACAACGGAAGAAACGAGGAAGAGGAATGAAACCGAATACCCTGTGTCGCCTCGCAAGTGCTGCGGTAACGGCCGCGGTGATCGCCATCGGCACGCCTCTGCGCGCGTCCGAGGCTGACGACAAGATCGAGTGGCAGTTCAAGAACACCTATGCTTTTAAATCGTATCTCACGGAGGATTCGATCAAAGCCGAGGCTAAAGACGGTGTCGTTATGCTGACCGGAACGGTGGCCGAAGAGACCCATAAGACATTAGCTCAGGCGATCGCTGAGAATCTGGTCGGGGTCACTCGTGTGGATAATCGACTGGCTGTCACGGGCGATGCCACTGCCGGCAATTCGGACGCATGGATATGCAGAAAAGTCATTCTCGCCCTACAGTTCCATAGCGATTTAATAACCACCAAGACGAACGTCGAAGTCAAAGATGGCGTCGTCACGCTGACTGGCGAAGTTGCAGGCCTGGCACAAAGGTCATTGGCCGCGGAATACGCTGCAGATATAGAAGGAGTGAAAGAGGTAAGAAATGAGCTGGTTGTGGCATCGATGCTGGAGCAACAGGATCGATCAACGAAAACCGCATGGGATGATGCGTCTATCTCTGCCCAGATCCGGACGATGCTGATAACCCACCAGTCGACCCGATTGGTCATTGTGAAGGTCGCAACGCATAATGGCGAGGTCACGTTGACCGGAATGACCAAGAACGACGCACAAAGAGCTTTGATCGTCAAGCGCGTCAGCGATATCCGCGGCGTGGTAAGCGTGAAAAACCTGATGACCGTCGAAAATGAGCCCAGAAACTGATAGACCGGCGGATCGCCACTGAGGTCATGCCGTGCGTCTGATGGCGAATTCAAATCAACCAACTTACAGGGAAACAAGGTTAACGAAAGCAAGAGAGGTTCATTATGGAAACCACAAGCACACACACAAGCGATGAGAACATTGCGGCAGCTCTGAAACTTCTTGAGGAAGCGGCCATGCAGAAGAAGGACGAGCTGAAGAGCGTTATCGCCGACAAATACACGCATCTCAGGAGCGCTCTCGTGGAGACCGAGAGCGGCCTCGTCAAATCGCTGGCCGATGCCAAGCGGCAGGCTGCCGAAGCGGCGGCCCGCGTCAAGGACGTCAGCGTCGAGAAGGCGCACGAGGTCGCCTGCTGCGTGGACAAGAACGTACACCGCAATCCATGGGCCTTCATCGGCGGCACGGCGGTCATCGGCTTGCTGCTCGGCTACATCCTGGGCCGCAACCCCAACAAATAGCCGGGGCCACCGACACACTGGTGCTGAAAACAATTTCAAACGGAGCGCACAGAGGAGGGAGACGTTCCTTTACTTTGCGCGCTCCGGGCGATACGGATGACTCTATGCCATTTCACTTCGGTGACTGGCATAGAGTCGTCTACTCAATGAGGCGGAACTATGTTCAACTACCTGCTTAAGGGCATTCTGGCGGCAAGTGCCGTCAAATTGCTGGAGAACTATCGGCAGTTGTCGGTCCACATGCTCAAGATCGAGGTCGCCAAGTCCTATCTGCATGGCGTGCGGATGGCCCGGCAGTCGGCGCTCAGCCTGCTATGTTTGGGCCTGCTGATAGGCCTCGTCTGCTTGGGCATGCTGCTGTTCCACGCGGGACTGTTCCTGCTGCTGCCCTGGTCCGTGAAAGCCAAGGCGGTTCTCGGCATGTTCCTAGGACTGGCCTACGTGGCCGCCGGGGCCGTCGTCCTACGAGAGGCCATGAGCGAACGCGTGTGGATGGAGAAGTCGGGCGCCGCGAAAATGGTGAGGGACGCGACCGGTTCGCCTAGCAAGGATTGACATGGTGTAGGTGGCGAGGCGATCCGGATTTGGACGTGGACGGTGTTCTGCGAGGTTCCCAGATAACGTTTGATCCGGAGGTGCTGCTTGATCCATTTGAAGAAGAGTTCGACCTGCCAGCGCATCTTGTAGAGTCGGCAGACGTCGATGGCTGGGATCAGCATGCTGTTGGACAGGAAGCACAGCCGTTTGTCCGTCTTCGGGTCTCGGTACGTCACGCGCCTGATCGGGGCGGGATACTGCTTGGGAGCTTTGACCCCGCACAATACGCCCTCCTGGTCGCTGCGAAGTCCGAGCGCCTTGTCGGCCGGCCTGGAGTAGCGCCGCATGAAAAGCGTATTCTTCTTCGCCCTTGTCACGAAGAAGGAGCCGGCGGAGCCTATACCGTAAAGCCTCTCGAAATCGAGATACCCCCGGTCGACCAGATAATGCGCGCCCGGCTCGAACACCCAGTTGGCCTTCCAGCTCACCTGCGTAGTCACGTCGACAAAGAGGGGGCTGAAGACGGCGACGACGCTCTGGGCCGCATCCATCGTCACAGTCAGCGGCATGCCGGCGCCGTCGGACTGGCCGGTCAGCACCGAATTTAGGAGTTAGAATTTAGGAGTTAGGATTTAAGAGGCAGAATTCTAGAAAGACGCAGAATGTTCAACGTATCCGACCAACTGCAGGTATGTTTTCAAAATCCTAAATCCTAACTGCTAACTCTTTGCTGGCGCGTTCGCTTTCGACAAAAGCGATTCGCGCCCCGGTAGGGTTACACCTTATAGCAGCGGTTCGGCCAACGGCGTAACTTGATTGCAGTGACAACAAGACCAACAAACAAAAGGATCGTCTCATGAAAAGAATAACAACCTACGCGGTGGCGCTCTTTGAAACCACAGGCCTGACCCTGCTTGGGCTCTGTTTACTTGGGATCAGCAGTGTGTTCGCGATAAAGACGCTGGGCGCTGAGCCGCCTGGCCACGGTGAATATCGAGACATGGAAAAATCGGTTACCGTCATCGGGCTGGACATCGAGAATCAGCAAGGGGAGTATCTTGGGGAAGTCAAAGAACTTGCGCTTGATGTTGAAAACGGGCGAATCGTTGAGGTGATCGTGGAGTCGGGCGGATTCCTCGGGTTTGGGCAGAGGATTGCAGGCGTGCCCCCCGGAGCTTTCAAGTATGACGGAACAGCCAAAGTTCTGCGCCTCGATATGAGCAAAGAGGCGTTCAAGGCCGCGCCTAGTTTCAAGATGTCGAATTGGAAGACGCAAGGCCAGGGTCAGCGTGTGGCGGCGGAGTATCATTATTTCGGACAGGAACCCTACTTCGCCGCAGACGGTCAGGGAAGCAGGTCAGGCAATACCGCTACCGAGCCGCTTGGCTACATCCAACTTGTTAGAGGGCTCCTTTACATGCCCGTGAACAACCTGCAAAATAAGCCGCTCGGCGAAGTGCATGCCTTCATGTTCGCCATTCTGAGTAGCCGAGGCACGATCATTGGCAATAGCGCCATCACACATGTGATCGTCCTGTCTCAAGGGCTTCTCAGGGTCAAGCGCGTCATACCTGCCAGAGGGTTAAAGTTCAATGCCGCGCACACCGCGCTTTACTTGGATCTTTCCTTGCAGGCTTTCAATAACGAGCCGCAGTTCGAGTGGTCTTTCGGCAACAATTATCCGTGGGATTACTATTTCAAGGACGCGCCTGATTTGCATGGCAACAGCGGCCATTTCCATCAGGTAGGCTACTCGAATGTAACCGTGGCAGCCAACAACGGAGTCAACACGCGGCAAAATGTTGAGGAAGGCGCCGCCGCGACCTATGCCCCGCTCGTGCAAGGCGCCAGCTTCAGAGACGTGGCTAAAACCTATCACATTTATGAGGTGATGCTGGCGGACACCAACCTGTCGCATAATGCCGATAACGTGGAGGTCGCCACGCTCAACGGCCGGACGACCCTGCGCGGACACGTCGACACAGAAGCCGAAAAACGCGCCATCGGCGAAATCGCAGCCAAGGCTGGGCAACATCTCCCCGAGAACGTGAGCAACCTGCTGGAAGTGAGACCGCTCCCCGTCGACAAATAGGCATGGGTAGGGTAATACCCCATAGCTGCGGGTTAGCGCATCAGGCACACTATCCGCAGTACGGAACACAACGGAACAAAAGGAGTAACAGGTATGAAGTTCAATTTGGTAAGCGTGCTGGGTATTGTGGCGGTAGCCGGTGCTGTGGCGGTGGTTGGCTGCAAGAAGGAATCAATGCAACCTGCGGAGTCGCCCAAGGTGCCCGGTGTTGCGGAGAGAGCCGGCGAGAAGCTGGACACTGCCGCCGAGAAGACCGCCGAGGCCGCGAAAACCGCGGGAGAGAAGGCGAAGGATGTCGCCGGACACGCGGTTCAGAAGACCGGAGAAGCCATGGAGAAGGCGGGCGAGGCCGTCGAGAAGGCCGGCGCGAAGATGCAGCAGTAGGTGCGGCTTAACGGGCGCAACTTGACCACGAGGAGGGTGTCAATGAAAACAACAGCAGGTTTGTGGATCGATCATCGTAAAGCCGTGATCGCGCTGGTTTCAGCCGACGGCGAGAAGACGCTGGAGATCAAGTCCAACGTTGACACGCAGCCGGGGCGTGTCGAAGGCGTCCGGGTCGCGTCAGCTTTCGAAGCGCAACAACGGAAGCCGGACGACCGCCGCGAGCGGGAACTCACGGAGCACTACAACCAGTTTTATGCAGAGGTGATCGCCGCGCTCAGCGATGCCAAAGCCGTTTTGATTTTTGGGCCGGGCGAGGCCAAGGGCGAATTCAGGAAGCGCCTCGAGCACGCCAAACTCGCGATCAACCTCATCGACATGCAAACGACCGACAAGATGACGGATCGCCAGATCGCTGCGAAAGCCCGCGAGTACTATGACCAGATGAATCCGATGCGGCTGACAAAGAGTGCTTAGCACACAGCATTGAGGCCATTCTCCCGGAGCCAGCCATGTCCGTTGAATTCAAGAATTACTATGACGTTCTCGGTGTGGCCCCGAACGCGAGCGAAGCGGAGATCAAAAAGGCGTTCCGCAATTTAGCGCGCAAATATCATCCCGACGTCGCCAAGGACAAGGCCACGGCAGAGCCCCGTTTCAAAGAGATCAATGAGGCAAACGAGGTTCTCAGCGACCCTGACAAGCGGCGGAAGTACGATGAGCTGGGAGAAAACTGGAACCGGCCCGAACGCCAGGCGCAGCAGGACTACGGGTTCGGCGGCGGTGCGGAAGCGGGCTCCGAGTTCCATTTCGAAGGCACGGGCTTCAGCGATTTCTTCGAGCAGTTCTTCGGCAGCCGCGGGCGTCCGTCCGCCGGCTTCGGCCGGACGGGGGAGGGTCGTATGGGCGGCATGCCGTTCGCGCAACGCGGACAGGACATCGAGGGCGATATCCTTGTGACGCTCGACGAAGTCGTACACGGCGCGACGCGCACGATCAACCTGCAGCGGGTCGACCCGCGCACCGGGCAGGCCTCGACGCAGACGCTGCAGGTGAAAATTCCGCCCGGCGTGCGGGAAGCGCAACTCATCCGACTCGCGGGCAGAGGCCGGGACGGCATCGGCGGGGGCGAGCCGGGCAACCTTTACTTGCGCGTGAAGCTCGCCAAGCATCCCGATTTCCGTGTGCGGGGCGCGGATCTGTTTTACGATTTGGAGCTGGCGCCGTGGGAGGCGGTCCTGGGCGCCACGGTCAGCAGCCCGACGCTGGACGGGACCGCGTCTTTGAAAATACCGGCGGGAACGATGGCTGAACAGCAGATCCGTTTGCGCGGAAAAGGCTTGCCCGCGGGTGACGGAACGCGGGGCGACCTGTATGTCATTGTGTCTATCCAGACCCCGACGCGGGTGACGCCAGAGCAACGAGTCCTGTGGGAACGGCTGGCCGCCACGGCGACATTCAACCCGAGGCAAAACGCATGAGCAAACGAGTTCATCCGGACAAAACCGCGTCTGTCGCGCTGGACGTTGTTCAGCCGAAGCCCAACGTTTTCTACAGCCTCGACGACGCGGCCCGCCTCGCGGGCGTCTCCCGTCGCTCCATACTGGTCTATTGCCGCGCCGGTCTGGTGCGGCCCGTGTACCAGCCGCCGTACGGGGTGATGGAGTTCACGGAAGAGGCGGTCTATGCCGTGCGGCAGGTCGAACATCTGCGCACCGTCCACGGGCTCGATGTGGCGTGGATTAAAACGCTGTTCGATCTGCTCGCCGAAGTGGAGCGCCTACGCGCCGAGGTTCGCTTTCTGCGAAACCCCTGAGTACGCCAGAATCCGGCAGTTCAAGTCACTAAGAAACACGCGAAATAATTCAGGGAAATAGGGTTGCAAGACAAAGTATAGCCCATTCAGCCCACACCCATGAGGTGAAGGCATCCTTTACTGAATGAGTTAAAAACCACTTGTATTGCAATGTTGCCCTTTCGCGATTTCCGCGTGTTTCGTAGTTCGAATGATCTTTAGATAAAGCGGTTCTCTCAATGGTGTATTCCCACAATCCGCTTGCCCCCGTGCGGTGATTGGACTACATTATCCATGACACTATACCTTTGTATTGACGCCTGGTGTCGTACGGTGTGAGTTGGCACGCGCCTACCGAAAGAGACAGCAAGACGAGGATAATGGACTCGGCATCGGAGAATCTTATGTCTGAACAAAACCAAAAAGAATCGGTGCGGCGGACGGATAAAGCGGTGCCGCAGGAACTGCCACCAGGCGTAAAGTTGCTTCGCACGCTCAAAGGTCACCAAGGCGTGGTCACGAGCGTGGCGTTTGATCCACAAGGCGGGATGCTGGCCAGCGGGAGTGAAGACAAGACGGTGAAGTTGTGGGAGTGGGCCAGCGGCAAGTTGCTCTGCACGCTCAAAGGGTACACGGGCCGAGTCTATAGCGTGGCGTTTGACCCGCAGGGTGGAATTCTCGCCAGCGGCAGTGATGACAAGACGGTGAAGCTCTGGGGGGCGCAAAGTGGCAAGCTGCTTCGCACGCTTAAAGGGCACACGGGAGCGGTCTGTAGCGTGGCGTTTGACCCGCTGGGAGGGATTCTCGCCAGCGGGAGTTCTGACAAGACGGTGAAGCTCTGGGATGCGCACAGCGGTGAACTGCTCTGCACACTCGAAGGGCACCAGCAGGATGTCTTGAACGTGGCGTTTGATCCGCAGGGCGAGAGGCTGGCTAGCGGGAGTTACGACAACACCGTGAAGCTCTGGGAGACGCGCAGCGGCAAACTGCTTCGCACGCTCGAAGGGCACGCCAACGGAGTTTTGAGCGTCGAATTTGACCCAAAGGGCAAGAGTCTGGCCAGCGGGGCCCATGACACAACGGTGAAGATATGGGAGGCTGCCAGCGGCAAGCTACTCCGCACCCTCGAAGGGCATACGAATGCTGTGGACATCGTCAACTTCTCGCCGGATGGTCGCCTGCTGGCGTCAAAAAGCAACGACGACACGATTCGCCTCTGGAACTGCGAGACGTGGGAGACGGTCGCGGTCATCCCTGAACTAAAAATCGGTAGTGAGTGGATTCCCGCGCTCGCTTTTCATCCCAAGTTGCCGCTGCTGGGCACCGTCGGCTCAGCGCCGGGCACGCCGAAGAAAAAGCGATCACGGCTGATCCATCTCTGGGAACTGGACTATGACGTTTTGCTGGGTCAAGGACGAAAGACGGATTCGGTCTGCTACAAAAACGCGAAGGTTGTTCTGGTCGGTGATTCGGGGGTCGGCAAGTCGGGCCTTGCAGTACGCCTTACGACCGGGACGTTTGAACGCACGGAATCGACGCATGGTCGTCACGTCTGGCCATTCGAGTCATGTGAGGTGTCCATCGAGGGCGGGCGCAAGCAGGCACGCGAGACATTGCTCTGGGACTTGGCCGGTCAACCGGGATACCGGTTGGTGCATCAATTGAATATTGATGAAGCCGCTGTCGCTTTAGTGCTTGTTGACGCTCGCAGTGAGACAGACCCTCTCGGTCCCGCGGAGTTCTGGTCCAAGGCCATCGATCAAGCCCGGTCGGTCGTGCCTATCACTAAGATCCTTGTCGAGGCCCGTGCCGACCGGGGCGGAGTCGCGGTTAGCCCGGAGAATCTTGAGCGATTCTGTGAGAAGTTCGGTTTCGCGGGCTGCTATCATACCAGCGCAAAGACCGGCCTAGGTGTGGCCGAACTCGCGCAGGCGATTCGCGAGGCCATTCCCTGGGAACATCTCCCCGAGGTCATCTCGACGACGCTGTTCACGCAGATCAGGGACTTCTTGCAGTCGGAGAAGGAGCGTGGTGACCAGGTGCTGGTCGAAGAACTCGTTCGCTTCCGGGAGCGGTACAGTCGCCAAACGGGTCATGCCGTGAGCGACGCTGAGTTCCGCACCGTGGTTGGTCGGCTGGCGGCATCAGGGCTTGCCCAGTTCTTGGTTTTCACTGTGCTTGACGATGGAAAAGAGACCGATTACGTCCTGATGCAGCCTGAATATATGGATGCCTATGCTTCGGCCATCATTAATCAGGCTCGACAGGACCCGCGCGGCATCGGACACGTCAGCGAAGCTCGGATTCGTCAGGGCGACCTTGGGTTGGCGGGGAGCGAGAGGATAAGCGATCGATGGACCGAGGAGCTTGTGATCGGCGAGGCGATCGAGCAGTTGCTGAAACATGACATCGCGCTCCGCGAGCGTTTGCCCGAAGATCATGATGACGCGGGTGACTTTCTCGTCTTGCCGTCGCAGTACACTCGAACCTCGCCCTACCCCGGCAAGAAACTGCCGGGTGTGTCCTATGAATTTGATGGCGCAAGCCGGGCGATCTTCGCCACGCTGGTGGTACGGTTAACGCATCACCGGCATTTCGCCGAACGTGAGTTCTGGCGCGACGCTGCGTGTTACGTCACTGCGGAAGGTCAACAGTTTATCGTGGTGCTTAAGGATATATCTCCTAGCCGTGGCCAACTTTCGGTTTACTTCGACAACAACCCTTTGCGCGATGAGCGAATCGCATTTCTCCGTTACGTCGAGGCACACCTGAACGACAAGGCGCTGCCGGGCAGTGTGGTCGCGCATCGCGAGAACCGCTGCCCCGCGTGCAGCCATCCTTGGAGCGAAGTTGTCGTTCAGAACCGGTTGCGTCTCGGTAAGCGGGACATCATCTGTCCGAACTGCGAAGTCCGCTCACCGCTGCTCGATTTGTTGCTGAGTGATGTGCAACCGGATACTGACCAAGGCAAACAGGACGCCCGGCTGATCGACGCAGATGTCGAGGCGGCACGCAAGCGCCAGATGGCTGTCACGGCGATTCGAGGTAAAGAGCAGTTCGGGGAATATGACGTCTTTCTGAGTTATAATAGTCGCGACCGCGCTGCGGTGCTTCGGGTCGGAGAGATGCTCCAAGGGGTAGGCATTCGTCCGTGGCTCGACGTGTGGGACTTGGTTCCGGGACAACCGTGGCAACAGCAACTTGAACGGGCGATAGACAAGGTTAGGTCCGCTGCGGTGTGCGTGGGTTCATCGGGAATTGGCCCCTGGCAGGATCAAGAGATGGCTGCGTTCATCCGCAAGTTCGTGAAGCGCCAGTCTCCAGTCATGCCTGTGGTTTTGCCAGGCCTGGAGACGGCTCCGGAACTGCCGACGTTTCTTGAAGGCTTCATGTGGGTGGATCTGCGCGAACTGAGCGATGAGAACCCGCGGCCGCTGGCGAACCTCGTGGCCGGAATCCTCGGCCGGCGTCCAGGCGAAATGCGACACGATTCGCTGTCGGAACAAGTCGCGGCGATTCTTCGGCCAACCGCCAAGCCCGAGGATCAAGAGGCGGCTGTCGAACTTCCGCCGATCATCCTGCCAGTGAACCGACCAGAGCTATCGCGCGACGAATTGGACGCGGTCGTGCAACAGACGGCGCAGTTGTTGGGCATTACCTCGCGATCCGTCCAACTTGTGCGAACGGATCCAGGGAGCGTTCGTGTCGTGCTGCAACTCGATGACTTGATTGCGGTTAGCGAACTTTTCACGATGGCGCAGAAGGGCGACCCGAACCTGGTCAAGTTTTTCGACCGCTGCCAGATCAGCGTCGATGAATTTCAGGCGGTTAACCAAGGTGCCCAACCTAAACTCGCAGAACTCCGCCGGGAAGAACAAGCCCGTCAACCGGATGAACTCGATCAGAAGGTCGGCAAGGTCTCGCCGGATCGGCTGAGAGCGTGGACAGGTGGCGCGAACATTGCGACGTTGGCGGTGGTGTTCACCGACATCGTGGATAGCACGAAACTATGTTATGACTTTGGTGATGCTACTTGGGATGGGTATCGCGAACTTCATTTCGCTCAGGTTCAGCATTTGATTGAGAAGTCGTCGGGCTGCTTCATCAAGAATACGGGCGATGGTGTGCTGGCGGCGTTTCACAACGCCGACGCCGCTGTGACCTTCGCTCGGGACATCGTGCGCAACACCGGCCACGCAGTGGTGCGAGTGCGAGTGGGCGTCCACATCGGCCAAGTCACGGTCGACAAGGACGATACTTTCGGTCTCCACGTGAACATGGCCGCTCGCGTGATGAACTGTCTGCAGCACGAGGGCGTGATCATCAGCGACCAAGTGAAGACCGATCTGGATATTCGGCGCAGCGCATCTCTGGCAATGCTCGACTGGAAGATCCGCGCCGGCGTGTCACTCAAGGGCATCCCTGCGCCACAAACGCTTTGGGAACTACAGAGTACGAAATGACAAGAAAGCACGGTTAGAGGTTGACAATCGCCATTCCTGGCGAAACTGCGGAGACCCCGGCAACAGGTCCGAGTGCCCGCCGCGTCTGGGAATTCCAGAAAGGCTGTCCGAAATGAGCTGCCGGGTGTGATTCTACTCTGCATGCTTGAAGGGCATCGGAGCGGATCTTGAGAGCGGCGGATAAGCCGGAGGTGGTTGTGGACTCCAAGCTGCCAAACCGTAAGAGCATTCGGATGAAGGGGTGGGATTACACCGCACCCGGCTGGTATTTCGTGACTTTCAACACCCATTGCGGCAGGGCTCTCTTCGGGACGATTGTGAATGGGCGCATGGTTCTAAGCGAGGCGGGACGGATCGCGGAGGAGGAGTGGCGCAAGAGCGCCCTCCTGCGCAAGAACATCGCGCTGGATGAACATGTCATCATGCCCAACCATGTGCATGGGATTGTGCGGATCATGGATGCGGGCGGGCTTGGCGGGCTTGATGCATCAAGCCCGTACAGACCGCAGTTTGGGAAGCCCATCGCGGGGGCGCTGGGCACATTCATGGGGGCGTATAAAGCCGCCGTGTCGCGCGAGATCAACCGCAGGGGCTTGATGCATCAAGCCCTTCCCATATGGCATCGCAATTATTGGGATGTGGTTGTGCGTGATGAGCGGGCGCTGAAGAATATCCGCCAATATATCCGGAATAATCCGCAGAATTATCAGGCCGTGATGCAGGGCGGGGAACCGCGGTATCTCGGCGAACGGGTGCTGCTGGAAAGGCCCAAGGTCGGCTTTCTGGCTTCGCGCGGGGAAGCCACACCGCACGGCGAACTCGTCTTGAAGGCGGGCGAGGCCATCCTGTCGGGATTCCTCTCGCCGATGGAGCGGGCGCTGTTCCGGGCCGGGCTGAAGAACAGAAAGCCTATGATCTGGGTGAAGCCGTGGGGTCTGGCGGACAGCGCGGATGATCCTGCGGTCCGGCTTGCTGTCGATGAAGGACGCCTGCTGATCGTTTCGCCGTTCGACGATACGGTCGACGCGCCTGCAGTCCGGCGCGCGGCCTGGTGCAACCAGTATGTGCTGGCGCACTGCGGACGCATGGTGATCGGGCATCTCAATCCTGACGGGATGCTCGCCTGTATTCTTTCCGAGGCCGATCCCGACAAGGAGATTGTGTACGTTGAACGCTGAGAGTTGCCTTACTTGCTGTTCAGTGCCTTGCGCAGAAGCGTCTCGGTATCCGTGATGGCGGGGTTCGCGTCGAGGGCGGACTGGACCATCTTGCGCGCCTGGTCCTGCGGGAAGCCGAGAGAGCTGAGCGCGAGGATCGTGTCGCGCAGCATGGCGTTCTTCGGGTCGCCGCCGCCCGCGGTGTGGCCTGCGAGGGCTTCCAGCGGGTCGATCTTGTCGCGCAGTTCGATGATGATGCGCTCGGCGGTCTTCTTGCCGATGCCGTGGACGGAGCTGATGCGCTTGATGTTGCTCTCGGCGATGGCCAGGCTCAGCTCGGACACCGTGAGGCCGCTCAGGACGCTGAGCGCCAGCTTGGGGCCGATGCCGTTCACGCCGATCAGCCGCTCGAACATGCCCTTTTCCTCGGCCTGGATGAAGCCGAAGAGGATCTGCGCGTCCTCGCGGATGTGGTGGTAGGTGAGCAGGCGGCAGGCCGAGCCCGAGGCGGGCAGGCGGTCGTACGTGCTCAGCGAGATGAAAACCTCATAGCCGACGCCGTGCACGTCCAGCGTCGCGACGGAGGGCGTCTTTTCAACGAGTGTTCCGTGTAAGAAGGAGATCATGGGGATGGGGAAGGGTCATTAGTCATTGGTCAATGGTCATTGGTGAATAAGAAAAGTCATTGGTCAATAGTCATTGGTTTAAGAAGAGAATGCTGATAAAACAGAAAAATGGTCGCTTTTCATTCGCCGTTGACAAGTGACTCTCTCCTACTGACCAGTGACTAATGACTACTGACCAGTGACTATTGACTTCTCGTTTTCAGATCACTGAATCTTGCTCCAGCCGCGGCGCGTGTTTGAGCACGTAGGCTTCGGCTTCGGAGCACCAGAGGTTCTTGTTGCAGCCGCAGATCTCGGCGAGCGCGGCGAAATAGGGGTCGGTCTCGCCGAGCTTCGCGAAGTCGGTGATCGCGGTCATGGGCATGGAGACGTGGGTGTAGACCAGCTTCTTGCCGCCGGGGATCTTGGGCAGGGCGAGGGTGGTCGCGGCCACGGAGTCGATGCCGCCGACATGGGTGATCATCACGGAAGGCGTGATGAGCCCCTGCGCCGCGTAGTTCATGGAGTCCTGCAGGTCCTTGGTGTTGCCGCCCGAGGAGCCCACGATGTGGTGGCCCATGTAGTGCACGTCGTAGAAGTTGATGGAGGCCATGAAGTCGGCGTGCGAGGGTCCCGCGAAGAAGTTCATGCAGCCGAGGTAGGCGAGCAGCGCGGAGCCCTGCTGGATCAGCGCAGGAACCGGCGCGAAGACCATCACGTCGTTGTAGCCCTCGCCGCCGTTGACGGACTTGATGAGGGCCACGGGGTCGGCTGCGCCGGCGGTGTTCAGGTAGATCAGCTCGACGCCGCACTCCTTGGCGTGGGCCACGGGGAAAATCTGGGCGGCGCGGTCGAGGCGCACCTGGTCGATGTCGGTGATGACGAGGCGTCCGGGGCGGTGCTCGGGACCGTGGCAGGCGAGGTCGATGGCGCTGAGGCCCATGGGTCCCGCGCCCGCGAGGATGACCATGCTGCCGCCGTTCTTGATGCCCATCTGGTGGACGTATTCGCCGGGCTTGAAGTGATAGCTGCAGCGGTACGCGCCCACGATGCAGGAGACCGGTTCGGCGATGGAGGACTTGTAGTAGGCGTCGCCGTCATAGGTGAGCAGGCAGTCGAGTTCCAGCACCTCTTTGGGGATCACGATGCGGGTGGCGTCGCCGCCGATCCAGCGGAAGGAGTAGCCGGGCGCCCAGTGCTCGTGGCCGGGGATGTTGAGCGCGGGCTGCACGCCGTATTTCTGGCCGACGCGGAACTTGTGCTGCCAGTTCTTGCCGACCTTGAGGAGCTTGCCGCAGAACTCGTGGCCGAGAATGATGGGGTTGGTGGCGATATCCTTGGGCACGCGCTTGTGATTGGCGCCTTGGATCGTGGCCTTGTGGTCCGACATGCAGATGCTGTTGGTGACGATGTCGGCCAGAATCTCGTCGTCGGTGATGTCAGGGAGATCGAAGCGCTCCAAACGGAGGTCGTTTTCGCCGTAAAGCCGCAGTGCCAAAGTTTTCATGGTTTCCATGCTTGAGTTTAGGGTCTTGTTGTAAGAAGATAATGGCCTTTTTTTACGCCAGAGACAAGGCGAAATAGAGGAATAAGGAAGAGTTAGAATTTAGGAATTGGGAGTTGGAAGAAAAAAACCACTTCTAATTTGGAACGACAAAGAAGGAGAGTTTTGGATGTTGACGGTTGCTTTGAATGGGTTGATGGGCTTGTTATTGGCTTTGGCGCTCGGAGCAAGCCATGCGGCGGGCTGGGGCTGGGCGGTCGTTTGGGGCGTGCTGGCCTTCATCTGTCTCTTATACACATCTCCGAGCCCACGAGACAGGCAGAAAT